>NZ_BDLQ01000008.1:0-41027 GCF_002049255.1 Carboxydocella sp. ULO1
GCTCCCTCACGGCTCCGCTCGACTTGCATGTGTTAGGCACGCCGCCAGCGTTCATCCTGAGCCAGGATCAAACTCTCCGAATATATCTCGAAAAGTTTTCATCCGAAATTAATAGAAACTCGAAACTGACGAGTCCGTTTTACGGTGTAGAACATCCTGTTCAGTTTTCAAGGATCTGTTCTTTTCGGTTGATTATAGGCTTCGCATTACTGCGTCATCTGCTCCTTCGCCATCCTCGACGTACCTCCAGTACGCCTCCGGTGGCTCCGTCGCAGCTTCCTTGTACTACTAGCCTCTAATCAACCTCAGTATTGTCGCTTTCCTGTTCGAACTTCGTACCTCGAACTTCGAACTTCGCATCAGCGACGTTAGTTATAATATCACATCGGCAGCGTTTTTGTCAACAACCAGTTTTTATTTTTCTCGCGCCCTGCAGTGCTGTCTGCCGGGCGCTTGCTTATATTAACACATCTTAAATTCATCTGTCAACACCTTTTTATGATTTTTTTTAGCCTTGTTTCTCCCTCACCATTTAGCAGTATATCCAATAACTCGTGTTCCTTTATCCAGTAACAGCAGCTGTCTTCTTCATCAATTACACACACCAGATTGTATCCGCCTGCCCGCAATTTTTCCACCAGTTCTAGTACCGTTAACTGCGAACCTGCTACCAGCACCTGGCCTTCTGCCAGCATGAGATTTTGCTCGATTCGGTGTCTTTCCAGAAGCGTTCTCCAGATTAAATAGGGTGTAGAGGCTTTTTCCTTCCGAGCTGTATATAGAAGAAAAAAGGCCACCAAAAAGAAATCCAGACCGGTTATGCCCAGATAAAGGCCAACCAGGCCCAGTAGCATAAGGCTCAAAGCCAGTCCACTGCTGAGATATAACGTCAGTTCAGTTGCCCGTTTCAATCCTAATTTTGTGGCCAGTAGTGCCCGGTGGATTCTCCCCCCATCCAGGGGTAAAGCAGGCAAAAGATTAAATACCAGCAACAATACATTAATTCGCCAGAAGTATTGCAGGCCAGGCCAATCATAGTCCACCCCCTGGGGTAAACCCAGCTTTTGGCCTGCGAAGAACAGAATCAGCAAGTTAAAATTAAAGGCTGGCCCGGCAGCAGCTATTATAATATCAGTAAATGGCTTAAGCTCCAGAGGGCCTTCCAGGCGTGCCACTCCACCTACCGGCAACAGCTCTATCTCTCTGACTCGAATCCCCAGCAGCCTTGCTACGAGAGCATGGGCCAGCTCATGGCCTGTTACCAGCAAAAAAACCAGCAAAGCCTTGTACAACAGCCCGGTAAAAAAATAGAAGGCCAGGAGGGCCAGAAACCAGGGATTGATCCTGAAGCGCATCTGTATCCCTCCCGGCTAGATGTTGTCTTTCCCCAGTTTCTCCAGGGGGTCAATTACCTGCCCTTTCTCAGAAAGCTCAAAATGCAAATGGGGCGTATCGGCCACCCCGCTTTGACCCACTGTGCCGATGACCTGGCCTGCCTCTACCCTGTCTCCCATTTTTACCTTGATTTCATCCAGATGGGCATAATAACTGCTCCAGATCTCATCGTGTTTGATCATTACATATTTGCCATAAACCCTGTCCTCGCCGGTTTTAGTGACAGTACCGGCCAGAACAGACTTCACTTCCGTCCCTGTCGGAGCCAGAATATCTATCCCCTGGTGGAATCTGGGATAATCACTGTTGGGCTCCATCACCCAGCCAAATTTTTTGCTGATCTGACCGGAAAGGGGAAGCACAAAGGTTTGGTTGCTTACGGCCGGTTTAGTCTCCTCAGGTTTGGTAGTTAGGGCAGTTAATGCCGGCCATTCGTTAAATTCACCGCTTAGCACCACCTTGACGATGCGCCCCAGTACTGGTTCCAGTTCAGTATCAGTGTTAAGCAGATACCTGATAGCTGCACTAGCACTCTGACTGAGGGGATCCTGCCGGTCATTAACTCCGATGGCTACAGCAAAAATCAGGAGGGCCAGTATCGATTGAATTAAAAGCCTGTTGGCCAGCAAACGCTGGTACCAGGGACGCTGCGGACCAAAACCGCCGCTCCAGGTGAAAATACCAGAGCTTCTGCGCCCTGGCGGTTGCCGGTAATAGCGTTCCTCCGGGCGGGCCCAGTAGAACTTTTCCCTTTCCTCTATTTCTTCCTGCCAGCCCTGTTCATTGCGTTTATAGCGCATAAACAAGCACCCCCATCTTCATTTCACAATAATGAATATGGGGGCCAGTCCTGTTTTATTACAATTTTTGCAGGTCACGGGCAATTTGCAGTAAAGTCTGCCAGCCCAGGGTCGTTGTAGTCCCATCAGCCTGTGCCGCTTGTTCCGCCAAATAGCGAAGATCTATTGACTTGAGACCGGGGCGCTGGTTTACGGCAATGGCCCTGGCAGCCTGTCTGAGTTCTTCTCCGACTGCCCTGAGAATAACTTGCCCTTCCGGCCACAGGCCAATCCGTTGCAAAATGAGCAAATTATGATAGATGCTTTCCACGGTATCAAACCAGAGCTGCCAGTGGTCATCTCCCAGCAGTTTTTGTTCCATTTCCCGCCGATTTTCCTGCCAGAAACGCCAGGTGCTGCTGATTTTCTCCCCCAGCTGGCGCCATTGTTTCCACCCGGCTTCTTCTCCTTGCCCTGTTGTAGTTGCCAGCTGCTGCACAAGTTCTGCCATCTCCAGTAATACTTCACTCAACCGGGTGCGTACCACTTTCTCCAGGCGTGGTGGCCATAACAGGGCATTGACCAGCCAGGCTACAAAAATACCCATCATAGTATCGAGAAATCTTCCCCAGGCAAAAAGCCAGGGGTGAGTAGCCTGTTCCAGCACTACTGCTGTTAGAACTATCCCGGCTATGCTGATGGATTCCACCAGCCCCAGGAGATTACAGAGATAAATGGTCACCAGCAGCCCCAGGCCCAGGGCCCAGGGAGTGCTGCCCAGGCTGATGGCAGCCAGCGCCCCCGTAATGGCACCTACCACTGTTCCCAGCAGGCGGTTGATGCCCGCATCCAGGGAACTGCCCAGAGTTGATTGCATGACGACAATAACAGCGATTACCGCATAAAAAGGATAATCCAGATGAAAAATTCGGGCTACAACCATCGTCAGCGCTGCAGCTATTGCTGTTTTAATAATCCGTTTACCGATCACTGTTTCGCCTCCAGGTACTTGATCATTTCTGCCATTTCCTTTTCCGTTAACGGGATGACAGGCATCATCCCCTGAGACTGCCCGCTCCCGGAAAGTTTGGCTTTCAGCCCGGCAGCACCATTGCGCTGATAGGCTTCTCGCAAATCAGGGCCAATTTCCCCTCCTGTCCCGTCCAAACGATGGCAGAGTAAACATTGCTTATCGCGAAAAATAGCAGGTATTTGCTGGTTTTCCGTCTCAGCCGTCCTATCTTTGCCCTGCAGCAACCCTTGCTCCAGGAAGTACTCCATCAGCCTCTGGGCCTCTTCTTCCCCCAGGGGTACACTCACCATCAGCTGGTTGGCTGGCCTTTTCAACAATTGCTTGAGCCGCTGCGGTGTGTAATCCCGCAAAAGCTGGGAAAGATCGGGAGCTATCTCTCCCCCCTGACCCTGCCAGCGATGACAGTTCAGGCAAAAGTGTTCCAGCACCTCTCTGCCATCCTTGAAGGAAGGAGTTTGGGGCCGGACCATGGCTTTCAGTTCCAATCCCTGGTACAGCTGCCAGCCAATAGCCCCCAGGGGCAAGAGGGACAGAATCAGCATGGCCAGACCGAAGATCTGTTTTCTATCTTTCCCGAACAAAGCAAATCCAAGAAAAACCAGGCTGTTTAATAGTACAATGGCCAGGGAAAGCAGGGCCAGTTGCAGAAAAAGGGTATTACTCATGTTCCCACCTCCCGGCCAGGCGTATTACAGTCCCCTGTCCTGGTTCACTTTCAATGGTAAATTCCAGTCCGGCTTCTGCTGCCCGCTCTGCCATAATGGAAAGCCCGTAGGAGTTGGCTCCGGTCTGCTCCAGGTCAAAGCCCTGGCCATTATCAGCCAGCATCAACCACCAGCGCTGTTCCGCACAGCCCAGGCTGATATCCACCCGGCTGGCCCGGGCATGTTTGGCCACGTTATGCAGGGCTTCCTGCACAATCCGTACCACCTGTTGATAGGCTTTCGCCGGCAGCCGGGGTTCTTGGCCGGAATGATGGAGCTCCACTTGCAGGCCGTGACGGCGGCCAAATTCCTGCCCATAGGAACGGAGAAAGGTCAAAAGTCCCTGGGTTGCATTAGTTGCTTTTAAGCTCCAGATAAAACTGCGCACTTCCTGCCAGAGGTCTTCTACTACCCCTACCAGTTCCGCAATCTCTGCCGCCGCCTCCTGGTGCCCCTCTAGAGGCAGGCATCGTCCCAGCTGATTCAACCTGATTTTGATATAAGCCAGTCCCTGCGCAATGCCATCGTGCATCTCCCTGGCTATTCGCAATCTTTCCCCGGCCAGGGCATTTGCTTCCTCATCCTGCCGCAGGCGCAGGTTATCCAGCAACAGGGCCAGGTTTCCTGACAGGGCCTGGATCACATAGGAACTTTCCCGTCCCGGCATCTGCTGCCAGCGGGCCACCAGCACCCCCTGTACTTTACCCCGGCTGAACAGGGGAAACAGTTCATATGTTGCTTCCTCAGCCGGCCACTGCCGGACCTGATTGGTTTCCGCTGCCCGCCAGACCTGAGGCCAGAGGCTGTCCCAGCTCTGCCAGCTATCCTGTTCAGGCAGCACCAGCCAGTTCCAGTTATCATCTTCCATTTTACCAGCTACCGCCAGCCCGGAGCAACCGGCCAGGGCCGCAAAATCCGCCAGCAGGCCGGCCAGCTGCTGATTTAGCTGACTATAGGTCAAGAGCTGCTGGCTTAAGGAGGCCAGCTGTGCTGTCAGTCGGTTTTTTTCCTCCAGCCGCTTTAAAAACCAGGCAATCAAGGCCAGCACCATCAGAGAGGAAACTAATCCCAGAACAGCTAGAACCAGGAGGCGTTCCCGGCGGTTTTTACTTGCCTGGCTGGCATCCAGCTGGATTTTGAGAGCAGCAATGGGAAAATGCCCCACATGCAGAGGGGCAATCAGCTCCTGCTGTCTCCAGGTGCTGCTGCCAGATTTCAAATCCATCAGTTCCAAAGTTGATACCGGCCGGCCGATCTGAGTGCGGTCCGTCGCCGCCACCACAAAATATTTTCCGTGAATGGGTGCCAGGAGCTGGATCTCCCTCAGTTCCGGATTCAGCTCCTGCAGGGAACGGAACAGCTGGTTATAACGGACTGTTTCCCGTAAATCCGCTTCCGTATTAACCTCAGCATCAATGGCCCGTACCAGGCCCAGCAGCTGGCTTTCCCGCTGCTTGCTTTCCCCTTCACCCCAGAGAATATTGATGAGGGCAAGAATAGTCCCCTGTATAATCAGAATACCAGCAGCTGTCAATAGTAATATGCGTTTCTTAGTAGTCATAAAAAACCCCCCTCAGGCAGTAATTCCTGCCCAGGGGGAAAAATCCTTTTGCCAGATTGAGAATAGTCCAAAAATAGTCCAATCGGACCGGTTAGAAGGTCAGCAGATAAATGAGGCGCAGGGCATGTTCAATTTCATCATTCATAATCCGGAAGAAAATATCCCGCAAATAATAGTTATGAGTTGCGAGATACAGTTCCCGATAAAATTCCACTGCGTCCGTTTCCGCTTTCAGGCGCGGCCGCAGGGCTTCCGTATATTCCCCTACCTGGGGCGGCTGGGGTTCAGGGGGTGGATTCATTCCCGTCAGTTCTTTGTAAACCATTTCCAGAGTGTGAGCGTGACAGTGCTCATCCCTGGCCATGTTTTTAATAATCTGTCTGGCCTCATCGGTAGGAGCTTTTTCTGCCAGCTGGTCATAGTACATGCCATCGGTGTGTTCCATTTTTATGGCTTCATAAATTTTTGTTGCCAGTTCATGGTATTCATGACAACCCATTGCAGGATACATAGGATAAGCCTCCTCTCAAAATCTTCGGCTAATCCAGTGTATCCCTTTTGGTTTTCTTGCGTGTCACCCTTTTAAAAAATAGGCAAAAGCCCAGGTATCATGTTATAATTTCCTTACTGGTAGCTGCATTAAATCCTGGCGCCGCACATCCCAGGGCCTGACACTGCCCTGCTGGCGACTGGCCCGAATTTGAGCTAGAGGCAGTTCCGCGATCAGGATCTGTTCCAGGCCAGGCTGACCTTCAGCCTGGATGCCCCGGGGTGGAAAACCGAGATCACAGGGGGTAAGCAGAGCCGCCCGGCCATGATGCTGTTCCAAACCCGGCACTTCCGGTAAAAAACCAATGGTAGGGCTGGCCACCACCCCTAGCTGCAATTCCACTGCCCTGGCCTGCAGACAGTAGCGCACGCGCCAGAAACCGGCCTCATCTTCCGTACAGTAGGGGCAACAGAGCAAGTCGGCCCCAGCCTCAGCCAGCGCTGCTGCAACTGTGGGAAACTCACTGTCATAACAAATCATCACTCCCACGGTGGCGTCTGGCAGGCTGGCCAGTACCAGCTCCTCTCCCGCAGTCAATTGCCAGTATTCCTGCTCCCAGGGAGTCAGGTGCAGTTTGGCCTGGGTCAATAGCCCTTTACCGGGTACAGCCAAATGGCAGACATTATAAAAGGCCTGTCCCTGGCGTTCTATCTGGCTGCCGGAAATGATCGCAATCTGATAAGCCTCGGCCAGGGTTTGCACCAGCTGGCGAAAGGGTTGGCTGTATTCTGCCCAGTGAAAGGGCAGGTCCCGTTCCTGTTTCAGGTTATGCCGGGCCAGTAAGCCCCCGGTTACATATTCCGGAAACACCACCAGCCGGGCCCCGCTCTGGGCAGCAAAAGCTATCGTCTGACTATACTTTTTCTCAAACTCAGCCCAGGTTAATGGCTGCATCAACCACTGTACTGCTGCGATTTTCACCGTTCTTTCCCCTTTACTTTAAAACTAAGGAGGCAGGTAGCATGAAACTAACCCGTCTGGTCCCTACTGACCAGGGCTTTCGCCCGCTCGTGATTCGCAATTACACCCTGGCTGATATTCCCCAGCTGATCGACATCCAGCGGGAGTGTTTCCCGCCCCCTTTTCCCTCGGAACTGTGGTGGAATGAAGAGCAATTGACCAATCATGTCACTATCTTTCCCGCAGGCGCCCTCTGTGCGGAAATCGATGGCCAGCTGGTAGGGTCCATGACCGCCGTTCGCACCATGTTTGACCCCGACCAGCCGGAAAACTGGGCCACTGCTACTGACCAGGGCTATATCAAAGGCGCCTTTCATCCCCAGGGTAACGCCCTGTATGTAGTGGATATCAGTGTCCGCCCCGGCTGGCGCAAAGCGGGAATTGGCCGGGCCCTGATGGAAGCCATGTATGCCACCGTGGTTCACCTTGGGGTAGAGAGGCTGGTGGGAGGTGGCCGCCTGCCTGGTTATCATCACTACCAGGACCAGCTTAGTGCCCGGGAGTATATCGACCAGGTGCTGGCAGGAAAAATTGCCGACCCGGTCATCACTTTTCTCCTTAAATGTGGCCGTACTCCCCTGGCCCTGGTCCCCGACTATCTAGAAGATGATGAATCAGGCAATTACGGCCTGTTAATGGAATGGCGTAACCCCTTCCTCCAGACCTAAAACAGGATTTTTTGCCGGCGCATATAAATACTCTGCAAAATTCCTATACCCAGCATATTGGCCAGGAGATTGCTGCCCCCATAGCTGAAAAAGGGCAGCGGTATACCGGTGATGGGCATGATGGAAATAGTCATGCCCACATTTTCCAAAATATGAAAGAGGTACATGGATACGACCCCGGCTGCCATGGTCACTCCGTAAATATCCCGGGCCTGGGCAGCAATGCGCAGGCCCCGGAATACCAGTAAAAAGAGAAGGATCAACAACCCTGCTGCCCCGACAAAGCCCAGCTCTTCCCCCACCACAGAAAAAATGAAATCGGTGTGCTGTTCCGGCAGAAAATTGAGCTGGTTCTGGGTGCCCTGATAAAGCCCCTTGCCCCATAAACCGCCGGAGCCAATAGCGATCTGGCTCTGCCGTACATGGTAACCAGCTCCCACCGGATCCAGGTCAGGATTGATGAATATAATCAAACGCTTGAGCTGGTAGTCTTTCAGCGGCAGGTGGATATAACCCTGCAGATGGGCCCACACTCCCCCGATAGCCAGAGTCAGACCGGTGATGATGATAATAACCAGCAGCAGCGGTCTGGTGCCGGCTGCATACAACATGCCCAGGGTAATGGCAATAAACACCAGGGCTGTTCCCAGGTCAGGCTGGGCCAGGATCAGCAACATGGGAATCCCGACATGGATAGCCACCGGCAACAGGTCCCGGAAGCTGTTGAGCTGCCCCTGTTTGCGCGCCAGCAAATTGGACAGAGTTATAATAATAAAGATTTTGGCAAATTCAGAAGGCTGAACGGCCACTGAACCAAACCCCAGCCAGGACTGGGCCCCGCCTCCCACTTTCCCGGCTATCTCCACCAGTAAAAGGAGAAGCAGGTTAAGACCATAAAGGTACTTGCTCATCCGCAGCAAATCCTCATAATGAATGGTCATCATCACCAGCAGGGCTACTGTACTGATAATCGCCCAGATCGCCTGTCTTTCCACATACAGATAGGGGTTATTACCCCCGCCCTGGGTGACATGGGTGGCGCTGGAAATAATAACCAGACCATAAATGATAATAGCATAAACTACTGCCAGCAGCACAAAATCGACATTTTTCCACAACCGTCTATCCAAAGTTTTTTACCTCCAGCTTCACTACTATCCTGTATATTTATTCCCTGAATCCCAGTTTATCATTTTTTTTAGCCAAAAAAAAGAGAAAGAGCGCTTATTCAGCGCCCACTACAGCTCCCCGTTTCATTCTCTTGACCGGAATATTGGCCACCAGAGCCACTGTGTTGTCCGGAGTGTTTTCAAAAGCCACTTCCAGGGCCTGTTCATCGATATCCACATACTTGGTGATCACCTGAATCAGGTCGGTTTTGAGGGCTTCCAGCATCTGAGGGGAAATGCTGGCCCGGTCATGTACCAGCACCAGTTGCAGGCGCTGCTTGGCAACATCCTTGCTGGCAGCGGTTTCCCTTCCAAACAGTTTATTGATAAAGTCAAACACTCTCTTTCCCCCTCTCCGCCTGGCCTATTTCATCCCGATTAATTTCTTCAGTCTGCTCATCAAGCCTTCATTTTCTTCCAAATTCATCAATGGCACATCTTCACCCAGAATCCGCCTGACGATATTGCGATAGGCCTGTCCGGCCCTGGAATTGGGATCAGTTACGGCCGGTTCGCCCCGGTTGGTGGAAACAATGATGCTTTCATCATCAGGCACCACGCCCAGCAGCTTAATGGCCAGGATATCCAGCATATCTTCGATGGAAATCATGTCCCCGGCCTTGACCATTTTGGGCCGCATCCGGTTAATAATCAATTCCGGTTCCCGCAAATTATGAGCTTCCAGCATGCCAATAATGCGATCTGCATCCCGGACTGCCGAAACTTCAGGGTTTGTGACTACAATCGCTTTCTCAGCTCCGGCAATAGCGTTCTTGAAGCCTTGTTCAATTCCAGCCGGGCAGTCGATAATAACATAATCGAATTCCTCTTTCAGTTCTGCGGTCAGGGCCCGCATCTGCTGTTCATTAACAGCGGTCTTATCCTTGGTTTGAGCGGCAGGCAACAGATAGAGGTTCTCGAAGCGCTTGTCCTTGATCAGGGCCTGCTTTAACTTGCATTGGCCTGTTACCACATCGACAATATCATAAACGATGCGGTTTTCCAGGCCCATCACAACATCCAGGTTACGCAAACCGATATCGGTATCCACCAGTACCACCTTTTTGCCAACAGCTGCCAGTCCAGTACCGATGTTGGCCGTTGTCGTAGTTTTCCCTACTCCGCCCTTACCGGAGGTGATGACTATTACTTCGCCCATCCCTGTTCCTCCTCACTGGTATTTTAGCGTTTGAATTCCCGATTTGGCTGGTACTGTTCAATCACAACCCGCCCATCCCTGATATAGGCCATTTCCGGGACTGTCGGTTCCGGATAGTTTTCATCAGGAGCACGGGTAATCTGATCAGCAATGCGCAACTGGGTAGGCATCAGTCGAAAGGCAGTAACCACTGCCGATTGATCCCCCCGGGACCCGGCATGGACCACTCCCCGCAGGGTGCCCATGACCGCTATATCACCAGTAGCGATGATTTCTGCTCCCGGGTTGACATCGCCGATTACCACCACATTGCCATCATAATTGATTTTCTGACCGGAACGCAAGGTGCGATGAATCAACATTGTCGGCCTGCTGGCTTCCGAACCCAGATTAATATTGGAATCAAGCCTGTTGTTCCGGAAATTGAATTCCCGCATGTGAACCGTCCTTCCCCAAGATGTTCCCTCCTGGACATAACTTAAATTCTCCAAATAGCTAATAATTCCTGCCAGTGGAAGCCAAAAAAATTTCTTACTCTTCCGCACTGGTTCCGCCTTTTTTCAACATTTCCTGCGGGACCTTGAAATAGGCTGCCAGTACATCCCGGGCCACCACCCCGGCAGAAGTACCGCCATGGCCGCCATGTTCAATTATAGCGGCAACAGCGATTTCCGGCTTGTCGTAAGGGGCAAAGCCAACAAAGAGGCCATGATTGTCCTTGCCGAAAACCTGGGCGGTTCCGGTCTTACCAGCTACCTTCACCGGGAAACCGGCGAAGCGGCCAGCTGCCGTACCGCCAGGCTGGGTTACAGCCAGCATGCCCTGGCGCAACAGGGAAAGGGTTTTATCCGAGACATTGACTTTGCGAATCAGTTCCGGTTTAAATTCCTTGAGAGTGCGGCCGGAATGGTCAACTATTTTTTTGACCAGCTGCGGACGATAGAGATAACCGCCATTGGCAATGGCTGCTACATAATTGGCCAGCTGCAGGGGAGTATACTGGTTCGACCCCTGCCCGATAGCCATATTCAGAGTATCATAGGCATGCCAGGCGGTATTGTACTCCAACTCTGCCTGGTAAGAGCGATCCAGCCGCTTTTTATCCTTTTCCTTCTGTTTCAGGATTTTGTCCTTTTCTTCCTCGGTTTTAGCCTGAGCCAGTTTGTTTTTGTACTTTTCCTCCAGTTCGGCATAGAGAGCATCATAACGCCATTTCAGCAAGCGAGTATTCAGAGCCTTTTTCCATTCCTCAGTAGGTACAGTCCCGCTGGATTCCCCCGGCAGAGTAATGCCTGTTTTTTCTCCCAGTCCGAATTCTTTGGCATAGCGGGCGATCTGGTCATTGCCCGCCGCCAGCCCCGCCGTAAAAAAGAAGGTATTGCAGGAAACCTGGATGGCCTTTTTCAAATCCACCCGGCCATGGCCGGAAATTTGCCAGCATTTGAATTTGCGATTGCCCAGCTGGTAATAGCCGGGGTCATAAACAGAAAAGCCGGGACCAATGCTGCCGGTTTCCAGGGCTGCAGCTGCAGTCACCATTTTAAAGGTAGAACCAGGAGCAAAAGGGGAAATGGCCCGGTTAAGCAAAGGCGGAAAAGGCAGTTTGTCGGAAAAGGTTGTTTCCCATTCCTCTTTGGAAATCGGCCGGTTAAAGCGATTGGGGTCAAAGGAAGGTTTGCTGGCCATAGCCAGCACTTCCCCGGTGCGAACATTCAGCACCACTACCGCCCCGCCTTTGGCATCAGGAAATTCCCGCTGAACCTGGGCCATGGTGCGGATCAGGGATTCTTCCGCTACCTTCTGCAACTGGCTGTCAATGGTGAGGATAAGGTTATTCCCTGGCACCGGCTCCACTACGCCCAGATCGCGGACGGGCCGCATACGGGCATCCACTTCCACCTGGCGGGCGCCATCTTTGCCATGTAATTCCGTTTCAAACCAGCGTTCAATACCGGTAATACCCAGTTTATCATTTAATTTGTAGTCTTCTTCCGGATACTGTTCAATCATTTTTTGCAAAAATTCCTGACTGGGCTGGCGTACATAGCCCAGAACATGGGAAAGGAAATCCCCGTAAACATATTCCCGCTGGGGTTTGACCTCCACAATTACTCCCGGCAGCTCCATGCGCCTTTCTTCAATTTTGGTGACTACCTCCAGGGGCACATCTTCTGCAATCGGAACCGGAACATATTTTTTCGGTTGTTGCTTGACCAGATTTTCTATATCTTCTGCTTTCCTGCCCAGCAATGAAGCCAGCCGGCGAAAAACCTCTTCCTGGTCCTCTTTTTTCAAATCCACCAGGGCAACAGAAATATTAAAAGAAGGCCGGCTTCTGGCCAGAACTTTGCCATTACGGTCCATGATTTCCCCTCTGGCCGCCGTGACAGTGGCCAGCTGGATACGGTTGGACTGGGCCATCAAGGTGTATTTTTCCTGCTCGATCAATTGCATGTAGGCCAGCCGGGAAAGCAAAACCACAAAAATGATCCCGGCTATGGCCTGCATGACCCCCATCCGTTTCTCAATCCCTTTCATAGTCATGGCACCGTTCCTCCATCATCAATACTCCCTGGGCTTTAACCATCCCGTACGGGCTGAACGGGCAAAGGGCCGATAAAAAAGCCAGGCAAAAAAGGCCGTATAGCTGGCCCTTAATAAACTATCAATGAGTGTA
This sequence comes from Carboxydocella sp. ULO1, assembly GCF_002049255.1. NCBI lineage: Bacteria > Bacillati > Bacillota > Clostridia > Eubacteriales > Clostridiales Family XVI. Incertae Sedis > Carboxydocella > Carboxydocella sp. ULO1. The sequence goes on from NZ_BDLQ01000008.1 coordinate 12,656, forward strand.
CCTGTTCCCCAGGCATCCGCTGGATAAAAAGGGGAAACTCCGATTAACAGAATCAGGTCATTGAAAAGGGCACCAAAAAAAACAAAAGCAGCCGGAATAAAGGAAATCTCTTTGTAAATTATCTGATCCAGTTCACCGACAAAATAGGCAGTCAGCCACTTGGCCAGAGCCGACAGACCGATAAAATAGCCAAAAAGCATATCCTGTAATAACCCGGCCAGCAGGCCAAACCAGGCCCCCCGCCGGCGGCCATGGTATAAGGCAACAAAAACCGTCAAAATCAGGACAAAATCAGGCCCGCTTCCATAAAAACCCAGAAAAGGCCAGAGGGATTTTTCCGCCAGCAATCCGGCCAGCAAGGACAAGAGCAGCACTAACCAGCCTGCCAACGCCATCAGCGCCGCCCCCTTACCACAAAGACCTCTTCCAGACGCAAAAAATCAGCATGGGGCTTGATCAGGGCATACTTGAAAAGCCCATCCCCGGCAGGTTTTACCTCGGTAATGGTACCAATAGGCAGCCCGGGGGGCAAATCACTGCCCAGGCCGGAAGTAATAACTTCCTGGCGGGGGAAAACAGGGGCATCTTTGGGCAGGTAAATCATGCGCAGCCAGTCAGAGCGTTCCCCTGCACCTTCTACGACACCAGGCACCCGGTTGCCCTGAATCAGGGCTCCGATAGCGCTGCGCCGGTCCAGCAGCAGCGTAACGGTAGCGGTATGTTCGGTAACCTCAGTGATTCTGCCTACCAGGCCATAGGTGCTGACTACGGCCATGCCCGGCTTGATACCATCTGCACTGCCCCGGTTGAGCATGGCCCAGCTGAACCAGCGATTGGGTTCGCGGGCAATGATATTGGCAGCCAGCAGGTCCAGGCTTTTTCCCTGCTGCCGGGCAAAACCCAGAGCTTCCCGCAAACGAACATTTTGATACTCCATTTCTCTCAGTTCCAGTACCTTTTTCTTCAATTCCGCATTTTCCTGTTTCAAACGGCGATTTTCCTCTACCAGCAGTTCCCAATCGGTAAACCGCTCACCAACAGAGACAGCCCCCCTGGTCAGGGAGGCAATGCCTGCTTGCAAAGGAGCCACCGCATCGCGCCACCAGCGTTCTAATGCCGTCAACTGGGTTCGATCGGTTGCCGTCCATTTATTCAGGAACAACAATGCCAGCACAAGCAACAGGGCCAGGAATCCCCATCCCCTGCGTCTATTCTGCCTCAAACTATTCACCTGCCTTGCCCAGCTTTAGCCACGATCCAGCACCCGGCGCCAGGTATCCAGATTTTCCAGGCACTTACCTGTACCCATGGCAATAGCAGCCAGGGGCTCTTCGGCAATATGCACCGGCATGCCGGTCTGTTCGCTGACCAGCCGATCCAGCCCTTTGAGCAGCGCCCCGCCACCTGCCATCATAATACCCCGGTCCATGATATCCGCTGCCAGTTCGGGGGGAGTTTTTTCCAGGGTAAATTTAATAGCTTCCAGGATAGCTGTTACCGGCTCCGCCAGGGCCCGGGCTATTTCTTCAGAAGTAACCAGGACATTTTTGGGCAAACCGGTAACCAGGTCCCGGCCTCGCACTTCATAGGTCTCCGTCTTGCCTGTGGGATAGCAATTGCCGATATTGATCTTGATTTCTTCCGCTGTGCGTTCACCAATAGCCAGATTATAGGTGCGTTTGATGTGAGCCATGATAGCCTCATCCATCTCATCACCGCCAATGCGGATGGAGCGGCTGGTGACAATCCCTCCTAAGGAGATCACCGCCACATCAGTTGTCCCACCCCCGATATCCACCACCATATTGCCGGTAGGTTCTTCCACCGGCAAACCGGCCCCAATGGCCGCTGCCATGGGTTCTTCAATCAGGTAGGCCTCCCTGGCCCCGGCCTGCAGAGCCGCTTCTTTGACCGCCCTTCTCTCCACCGGTGTCACCCCGGAAGGGATACTGACCACAACCCGGGGGCGCACCAGGCTGGCTTTGCGCTTCAGCGCCTTGTTCATAAAATGGCGCAGCATCTCCCGGGTAATGTCATAATCGGCAATGACTCCGTCTTTCATGGGGCGAATAGCAACAATATTCCCCGGCGTCCGGCCAATCATCTGCTTGGCCTCTAAGCCCACAGCCAGAACTTTGCCTGTCTCCTTCTGGATGGCTACCACCGAAGGTTCCCGCAGCACGATCCCTTTGCCGCGCACATGCACCAGTGAGTTGGCAGTCCCCAAATCTATACCCATATCTCTGGAAAATAAGCCGAATACCATTTTTCCGTCTCCTTTCTAACTGCCTAGCAACCCTTCTTCTTTCAGGCTACAGTATTTATTATCCCCGATGATGATATGATCTAATATGACTATGTCCAGAAGCCGTCCCGCCTGCATCAATTGCCTGGTTAAATGGATGTCCTCTGTACTGGGCCGTGGGTCACCACTGGGGTGATTATGGACCAGGATTAAGGCCACGGCATTTTTGCGCAAAGCCTGTTTGAACAAGGCTCGCGGGTCTGCCAGGGCCCTGGTCATGCCACCAATGGACAATTCATCAATCCCCAGCACCCGGTTTCTCACATCCAGCAGGATCACCCGAAAATGTTCCTTTTCCAGGGCTGCCATCTCAGCCATAACCAGATCAGCGGCATCCTCAGGTCCGCTGATTACAGGTAAACGGCTGGAGGGAGCAGTAGCTACCCGGCGTCCCAGCTCAAAAGCAGCGCAAATCAGCGCCCCTTTGGCCGGGCCAATACCAGGTAAATGCAGAATGTCCTCCACCGTTTTTTTGGCCAGATTTTTTATCCCTCCGGCCTCAGCCAGCAGCCGGTGGGCCAGCTGCAAGGCCGACTCCCCTTCAACTCCGGTGCGTAAGAGAATAGCCAGCAGTTCCGCATCACTGAGGACCCGCGGACCTTGCTGGAGCAAACGCTCCCGCGGCCTTTGCTCCGGGGGTAAATGACGCATGGAAAGATTTTTCATGGCGGTCACCTCTTTTGTTTTTGTCCCGGCAAACCGGGCGGTGCCCGCTCAGCTCAAAATCCGCCAGCCTGCCTGCCGCAATAACTGCATGGTTTTGACCAGCGGCAAGCCGACTACATTGTAATAGCAACCATTGATTCTATCCACCAGTAAGCTGCCCAGACCCTGGATACCATAAGCACCGGCCTTGTCCAGCGGCTCGCCAGTGGCCACATAGGCCCTGATTTCGGCAGCCGTCAGTGGTCGAAAAGCCACTTCTGTTACTGCATAATCGCTATAACAGCAATCTCCATCAGCCCGCAACAACACCACTCCCGTCATGACCTGATGAGTGCGCCCGGATAAAAACTGTAACATCACCTCAGCCTCCCTGGCGCTTGCGGGTTTGCCCAGAACCTGTCCCTCTAAAACTACCACTGTATCTGCCGCCAGTATGTACAGATCAGCAGGCCGCTCGGGCAATTGCTCTTGCACCGCCTGCGCCTTTCTCCTGGCCAGGTCCTGAATGGCACTGGCCAGAGGCTGAGTGGAATCCAGAGTTTCATCAATATCGGCAGTAAGGACCTGAAAATCCAGGCCCAATAGCTTTAGCAGCTGCTGTCTTCTGGGTGAAGCTGATGCCAGAACCAGTTTCACTGTATCCCTCCTACAGCTTGCGATAAGCCATATAGGCCAGAAGGGCTCCTAACAGGGTAGCGATGGAAATGCGCAATTGCAGGCCCAGGGTAATTCTGGCAAAGGATAAATCCAGGGTAGTGGTGGGAAAACCGATGGATTGACTGATATTCAGGAAAGAGAGATATTCCCCCAGAATGGCACCTAAAGCGGTGCCCAGCAGGGACCCGACGATTATCAATAAAAACAGCAGCCAGGGGCTGCCCGGGCCATTTCCCTTGTATCCCACTTGATCCCGCCTCCTCTGAACAAAAGTTTATCATTAAGTAAAAAAAAGAGCAAGGGACAGCCCCTTGCCTTTCTCACTTTTTATCCCAGCAGGTGTTTGGCCGGAATCCCGGGCCTGGTCATCTCATAGGGATTCAGAATTGCTTCCAGTTCTGCCTCCGTCAGCAATCCCTGTTCTAAAATCAGCTCCCTGACCGGCCGTCCGCTGTTAATGGCCTCCCGGGCCAGACGGCTGGCTACCTCATAGCCCAGGTGAGGATTGATAGCAGTAATAATGCCCACACTGTTTTCCACCAGCTGCCGGCAGCGCTCTTCATTGGCGGTAATGCCTGCTATACACTTGTCCCGGAACACCTGCATGCCATTGCGGAGAATATCCAGGCTTTGCAGAAGATTGAAAATCAGCACTGGCATCATTACATTCAGTTCCAGCTGACCCGCCTCCGCCGCCCGGGCAATGGTGACATCATTGCCATTGACCTGAAAAGCAATCTGGTTAATTACTTCGGCCATAACCGGATTGACTTTGCCTGGCATGATAGACGAACCCGGTTGCCGGGGAGGAAGATTGATTTCACCCAGACCCGCCCGGGGACCTGAGGCCATCAGCCGCAGGTCATTGGCAATCTTGGAAAGATTGCCGGCCAGAGTCTTTAAGTCCCCGGACAGCTCTACATAAGCATCGGTGTTCTGGGTAGCATCCACCAGGTCTTCGGCATTGCGCAAGGGCAGGCCGGTGATTTCAGCCAGGATCTCCACTGAGCGCCGAATGTACTCCGGATCAGCATTTAGCCCGGTGCCCACAGCAGTCGCACCCAGATTCACTTCCAGCAGGTTCTCCAGGGCCCGTTCGATCCGGATTTGGTCCCGGCGCAACATACGGGCCCAGGCCCCAAACTCCTGCCCCAGCCGGATGGGCACCGCATCCTGTAAATGGGTACGACCCATTTTCAGCACATGGTCAAACTCCCGGGCCTTGGCTGCGATGGCTTCTATCAGTTGCTCCAGGGCCTCCAGTGTCCCCTGGGCCAGCCGGTAGGCCGCAATGCGGAAGGCCGTAGGCACCACATCATTGGTGCTCTGGGCCATGTTAACATGGATATTGGGGTGAACCAGACTATACTGCCCCTTGTTACCGCCCAGGATTTCAATGGCCCGGTTGGCAATAACTTCATTGGCATTCATATTCAGAGATGTACCGGCTCCACCCTGAATCACATCCACCACGAACCATTCCTGCCACTGTCCGGCCCTGATTTCCCTGCAGGCCTGGCAGATGGCATCTGCTACCCTGCCAGGCAGGGCACCGATTTCGGCATTGGCTCTGGCGGCTGCCTCTTTTACCGCAGCCAGAGCCACGATCAGTTCCCGGTGAGGCCGATAGCCGGTAATAGGGAAGTTCTCCAGAGCCCGGGCTGTTTGCACTCCATAGTAAGCTTCAGCCGGGATTGCCATTTCTCCTAAAAAATCTTTTTCCATTCTGTATTGCATAATCACGCCTCCGCCCTGTCTATGTATTTTGTATACATATACAGGCATTCGACAAATTTAGGCTTTTTCCTGCTTACTGGTCTAATAATTTCCTTATTACTCAGTGATGGGTACCTTCCACAACCCTGACGCCCTGGCCCAGAATGCCTTCCTTGATAATCTGCTTGAAAGGGCATTTGGGATAATCGCCATCCATCAGCATACAGGAACTGAGGTGAACCACATCCAGGCCATAATCCTTGAGTTTCTTGACCAGACGATAAACCCGGCGGCCGGAACAACCGCCACAGGTAAAGACGCCAATCAATTCGGCCTCAGGCCCATATTGCTCAAAATGCACTTTCCGCTTATTCCAGGCATTCATGCAACCTACACCGGGACAGGTTTCGGAAACAATATCACAGCGTACGATCGCAACTTTAGTCGGTTTCGGCTCCCCGGGTTTGGGCTCTTCATCCACTCCCGCCAGGAACTTTTCCCGGGCCGCCTTAACTTCTGCTTCGGTAATAGTACCAATACCATGTTTCTTGCAATATTCCTCGACCGCCTTTCGGGCCATGGGGCGTACGAAAAAGGGCACTTTCTCCAGGGCTGCTTCTGCTTCTTTAGTCCAGTTCATTTTGTCATCTCCTCTCCATCTACCTTGTAAGCTACAATAATCAAGTCTTTTGCTTTCAGCTCCTGATATGGTTTGCCCTGATAATCTCCATACAGCTCAATCCGGGTAAAACCCTGAGAACGAAAAACCGGTAGCAGTTCCCGGGCCAACCAGCCCCGCAAGCGGGTAGTCTCTACCTGTTGCTGCCAGCTCCCCCCCTGTTGCCTTAAGACCACCAGATTAAAATCCAGGTAGTTTTCCGGCAGGAAATCATAGAAGCGCAAAAAAAGCCTCTCTCCCTCCTGGGTTTTGCGGCTGACTGGAGCCAGGAAGCGCTCAGCCTCACTGAATATCCGCTGGTAGTTGAGCAGCTGGACCACCGCTACTCCTCCGGATTTTAATACCAGAGCGAAATCCCCGATAGTCTGTTCCAGCTGGGGGCGCTCCAGCACATGCGGCAGGCTGTTTCCCAGGCATAAAAGAGCGTCAAACTTCTCTTCCCCGAACTGGCATGCCAGCTCACCAAGGCGCAGCTGATAAAACTTCAGGTTGGGCCAGCGTTCAGCCCTGGTACTGGCAATGGCCACCATTTCCGGACTGGCATCAGTACCAGTAACCTCCCAGCCCAGTTCCGCCAGGGCCAGACCATGGTTACCTGTGCCACAGGCAGCATCGATGACCTTTTTGCCAGCCTGTTTTTGTAAAACGCCAGTAAGAAAAGGCAATTCCCGGGACAGCCGGGAAGGCCAGTCCACCATCAGATCATATTCCTCACTCAGGTTACGGTAGAAATCCTGCCGCTCTTGCATGGGCTTTCACTCCTATCCGGTTACTAAGTTCATTATACCGCTGTAGCTGTCATTAGTATGTGACCGCTCTCACAGTAAAAAAAACCGGCTGAAGCCGGTTTCTATAACAAGCCATTTTCCCGCATACAGAGATTGAAGGTCAGAATCTCCAGGGTAACGGCCAGATCAATATTGCGAATTTCCACTGCATCCGGAACCATCAGCGCTTTCGGGGCGAAATTCATAATCGCCTTAATCCCTGCTTTTACCAGCAAGTCAGCCACATCCTGGGCGATGGTGGCCGGAACAGCAATAACACCAATGGCAGCATTTTTCTTAGCGATTGTCTCTGGCAATTCCTCCATGGACTGCACCACCATGTCGCCAATGGTTTTACCGATTTTGTTAGGGTCATTATCGAAGATACCGACAATTTTAAAGCCCCGTTCCCGAAAACCCCTGTAACTGACCAGAGCCGTCCCCAGATTACCTGCCCCTACTACCACTACTGGCCATTCCCGGGACAAACCCAGGATTTTCAGGGTATGATGCAGGAGATCCTTGACATTATAGCCTACACCCCTGGTACCAAATTCCCCGAAATAGGCCAGGTCTTTCCGGACCTGGGCCGGGCTCACTCCTACCCCTTCTGCTATCTCCCCGGAAGAAATGGTGACAATCCCCTTTTTGTCCGCCTGTTCCAGAAAACGAGAATAAACCGACAAACGAATAATAGTAGCCTCTGGTATCTTAAATACTTTCAACCCCGGCGCCCCCCTTTGACAATTTTTTTAACAAATAGGAGCGAGCATCAGCTATCATATACAGAGAACCAGTGATTAGTAAAGCCTGTTGTGCATCAGTGATGGCCAACCCTCGCTCTATCGCCTTTTCCACCTGTTCATATAATTCCACTCGCTTGTCCGGCAGATACTGTCTGGCCACAGCAGCCAGTGCCTGCCAGTCCCCGGCCCGGTAGCTATTGGGCCGGGTGATGATGAGATGCTGGATACAGGGTGCCAGTAAAGCCAGCACTTTTTCCCTTTCCTTGTCAGCCAGCATCCCCAGAACCAGATTAAGCCTCCGCCCGGCAGTAACCAGCGGCAAGGCTTCCGCCAGCGCCTGAGCCCCGGCCAGGTTGTGGGCTCCGTCCAGAATCACCAGCGGTTGCTGGCTGATGATTTCCAGGCGGCCCGGCCAGCGGGTTTCCGCCAGGCCCGAGCGCAAATGTTCCCCCCGCCATTCTGCCCCCCGCTCCCGCAGGTGCAAGAGGGCCGCTACCGCCAGGGCAGCATTAGCAGCCTGATGGGCGCCCAGTAAAGGTACCTGGATGAAATATTCCCCCCGGGGTGTCTGTACCCGACAGGCTGTGCCGGTAGCACTCAGGTCAATGTCCCTGACCTGGATTTCCTGTCCCAGAGACCAGAGCGGAGCTGATAACTCCCGGGCCCTGGTCTGGATGATCTCCAGAGCCGTACCGCTGGCCCCTGTTACTACCGGGCACCCGGGCTTGATGATACCCGCCTTGGCCCGGGCTATATCGGCAATGGTGGGCCCCAGATAATCCATGTGATCCATGCCCACATTGGTGATGACCACTACTTCCGGCCTCACCACATTGGTGGAGTCGATTTCTCCTCCCAGGCCTACTTCCAGTACCAGCCAGTCCACCTGCTGCCGGGCAAACCAGAGGAAGGCCAGCGCAGTGCTGACTTCAAACTCCGTGGGTGCTTCCATCCCATCTGCCACCATCTGCTCCAGCACAGGTCGTAGCCCGGTAATCAGCCGGGCTACCTCTTCTTCAGCAATAGCCTGGCCATTAATACGATAGCGCTCCGTATAGCTATGCAGGTGGGGACTGGTAAATAAGCCGGTTCTGTAACCTGCGGCCCGCAATACCGAGGCTATCATGGCTGCCGTTGAACCCTTCCCATTGGTACCACCGATATGGACTACCTTCAGGCCATCCTGGGGATTACCCAAACGGCGTAAAAGTTCCTGAATGCGCTCCAGCCCCAGATTGATGCCAAATTTTGTCTGTTGAGCCAGATAGTCCAAAGCCTCCTGATAGTTCATGCTTCTGCTCCTTGTATTTGAAATTCACATTCACTTACTTTAACATTAACTGAAAATTTTTAAAATGGCAAGAGGGGAAATATATGAATGTTATTTTTTTTCAAACTCAGCCGCTGCTGCCGCCGGGTAGCCAGTTCCAGGCGGTTATAAACATGGCGGGGTAAATCAATAAGCATCCTCTCTGTGGCCTGATTTGGACAACCAATTTCCACCCAGAGCAAATAGGTGGTACCCCGGGCCATCTCCTCCACAATGGTCCCTTCCACTATATTTTCCCCCAGATTGGCAGATAGCTGGCGTTCCGGCCGTACCAGCATCACATTTTCCGGCCTGATGCCGAATTTCACCATTTGACCTGCCGTCACCGGCCAATTTCCTGTCACCCGCAGTTGCCAGCCCTGCCAGTTAAGAACGGTCTCCGTTTCACTGTGGGCTTCAACCAGTGCCGGGAAGAGGTTGCTCATACCAACGAAGCGGGCAATCTCCTCTGTAACGGGATGCTGAAAGACTTCCTCCTTGCTGCCGACCTGAACCAGTTTGCCCTGGTTGATAATACCAATCCGCTCAGCCAGCACATAAGCCTCGGTGAAATCATGACAAACATGAATGACGGTCAGGTGCTGTTCCCGTTGCAACCTTTTCAGTAATAGCCAGAACTCGGCCCGGGTCTGGGGATCCAGTGCCGCCAGCGGTTCATCCAGCAGTAAAATCCGGCTACCCGCCGCCAGGGCACGGGCCAGGGCTACCCGCTGTCTTTCCCCTCCACTCAAGCGCAGGGGATAGCGGTCCAGCAAAGAGGTTATTCCCAGCCTTTCTGCCCAGTAATAGGCCTCCTCCCGGGATGCGGCAAAAGCGATATTTTCCCGACAGGTTAAATGGGGAAAAAGGGCATAATCCTGGGGTACATAGGCAATCTGTCGCTTCTCCGGTGGCAGGCCGCTGACATCCCGCTCCTGCAATAAAACGCGCCCTGTATCCGGCAACTGCAACCCGGCTATGGTTTCCAGCAAGACGGTTTTACCCTGTCCCGAGGGACCCAGCAAAACAAAATACTCACCCCTGTGAACATGAAGTCCAGGCACTTCCAGGCGGAATTTGCCCCGGGTTACCCGGATATTTTCCAGTCTAATCACTGTTTTCCCTCCCTATTCCGGCTGCCAGTCGCAATAACCAGAGGGCCAGAAGCGCCAGGAAGATTAGAATCAGGGCCAGTGCCACTGTTTGATCTATATCCACTGAAGAGAGACTGAGATAAATAGCGGTAGGCAAAACTTCCGTCTTAAACCGGGTAGCACCGGCAAAAGTAACAGTAGCCCCGAATTCCCCCAGAGCTCTGGCCCAGGTGATCACAGTGGTGGCCAGGATACCCGGCCGGGCCAGGGGCAGGGTTACCCGCCGGAAAACCTGCCCGCTATTACAGCCCAGGGTACGGGCCACCTGTTCCAGACGGGGATCGATAGTTTCAAATGTGGTTTTTAATAAGCGCAAGGCATAGGTTGCTACCACCGTAAACTGGGCCAGAATGACACCTCCAGCGGTAAAAACCGGGGAAAGGCCCATGCCCTCCAGCCATTGCCCCAGGGGGCTCCGGAAGAAGAGCAGCAGGGCAACACCTCCCACAATGGGAGGTAGTACCAGGGGCAGATCCAGAAATGTTTCCAGCAAGCTACGGCCGGGAAATTGCCGGCGAGCCAGAAAATAAGCTGCAGGCAAAGCCAGAACCAGGCTTATGACGGTGGTAGTTGTAGCTGTCAGCAAACTGAGGCGAACGGCGAACAGCACTTCAGGGGAAAGAAAAGCCTGAACCAGGGCTGCCGGCCGGATATTGAAGGCAATCGCCCCCAGCAAGGCAGCCACAAAAAAGAGGTAGAACAGCAGATTAATTCTGGCTACTCGCTCAAAGCTGTCTCTCAAAATTTCACTTCCTTCTCATCTACCGCATAACCATGTTTTCGGAAGATTTCCTTTCCCCGTTCTGAGGTGAGGAAATCAATAAATTTCTGCGCTGTTTCCGGCTGCTGGCTGAAGCGGCTGATGGCCACCGGAATATTGCCGATCTTGACCAGCTGTTCTTTTGGCAGGGGAATTACTTCCAGTTTCTCGGGATTCCAGTTATCAAATACCGTCCAGCCGATAACTGCATCTACCTGGTTTAAAGCAGCAACCGTTGCGGTATCCTCACAGCTTTTAGGAGTAACGACGATGTTTTTTTCGATCGCAGCCGTCAGCCCGTTTTTGGCGAAAATATCCTTAGCATACAGGCCTAAACAGACGGTTTTCGGTTCGGCAATGCCCACTTTCACACCCGGCCGCGCCAGGTCCGCCAGGGTCTTGATGCCTTTAGGGTTGCCTTTGGGCACTACAATGGCTGGAACCAGGTAGGCGACAATTTTTCTGCTTTCCGGTTTGACTGCCTGTTTGGTTTCTGCTATATCCATAAAATCATGGGAGCCCGGGATGTAAAGGTCACCCTTTTGGGCCAACAACATCTGGGAAAGCATGGTACCCGAACCTCCGTAGCTGGCCTGGACCGGAACGCCAGTTTTTTCAGTAAATTCCTTGATAACTTCTTCCAGGGGCGGTTTCACCGCTGAGCCGGCAAAAATGGTCAGGGGCTCTTTTGCCTTTTGAGCTGCGGTACAGCCAGTTAGGATGCCGGCCAGCAACATGAACACCAGGAGCAAAACGGTTTTTCTTGATTGCATGTTCTAACCTCCTTGCCTTTTGCGCTAAATAAAAAGACACTTTTCCCCCTGTTGAAAAGAAAAGTGTCCAAACGAAACTCCTTTCCAAACAGGGGAGGCAGTCAGGTTTCCCCGGCTACCCCGGACCGGCAAACGGTCGTCCCGGCGCCATAGCTTTCAGCCTTAGGCTTTCCGGGCTCGGAGTTATTTATTTATTTTCTTTGCCTGTGTATTTTCGACAGAAAAACAGATTTTCCTGCTTAAGCTGTGAAAGTGAAATTTATTTCTTGCAGCAGGATAACCTATTTTGTCTGAATAATTTCAGCTTTTTGTCAAATATTAAACAAGAGAGGAGGTAAAATTATGAGCCATAAATATAGCTCTCGTGGTGCCCCCTGGGATACCCGGCCCAGTATTAAGGAAATGTGTGCTGAAGCTGGTGTAGACTGGAACCGTTTTATTGCAGGAATCAAGCGAGGTCGCAGTGATGAGGAAATGGCTTCCGAATTTGGGGTTTCAGAAAGGACTATCACCAGTCTACGTCGACACTTCGAAAAATATGGTATCGCCTCCGTAGAAGGGCAAGATTAAAGCGGCAGTCAATGTGCTGCCGCTTCTTTATTACCGGTTCAAATCCTCTCTTTCCCCGGTTTCCAGGTAGATGACCCCTTCGCCGATATTGGTGGCATGGTCGCCAATCCGCTCCAGATAGCGGGCTACAAAGAGTAAATAGGTGGCCTGGGTAATGGTGGAAGGATCTTTTTGCATAATCTCCACCAGTTCATCAAAAACCAGTCGATAGAGGCGGTCAATCTCATCATCTTTGGCACAGGTAGCTTTGGCCAGCTCTACATCACCGCGGACATAGGCATCCAGTACTCCTCTAACTTCTTCCTGCGCCAGTTTGGCCATTTTGGGGATATCAATTAGTGGCTTGATTAAAGGCTGGTTAGCCAGGCGCAGGGTAACCTTGGCTATATCAGCAGCATGGTCAGCTATTCGCTCCAGGTCAACAATTATTTTCAACCCTGCCCCGATTTTCCGTAAATCCCCGGCTATGGGTTGCTGGGTAGCAATCAGTTTCATGCAGCGGTCATCGATTATTTTTTCGAGCTCATCAATTGCTTCATCTCCTTCAATTACCTCTTGAGCCAGCTTGACATCCTGCTTGGCCAAACTTTCCACGGCCTTTGCGATCGCAGTTTCTACCATTGATCCCATACGTAAAATTTCTTTTTGTAATTCTTCCAGCGCCTGGTCAAAATTATGCCGAACAGAACTGCTCATCTTACTACACTCCTTCAATATATATTAGCCAAAGCGGCCGGTGATATAGTCTTCTGTTCGTTTATCTTTTGGTTGGGTAAAAATATCATCCGTGCTACCGTATTCAATCAGTTCACCGTTAAGGAAAAAAGCGGTGTTGTCGGAAATACGGGCCGCCTGTTGCATATTGTGGGTTACTATAACTATAGTATATTTTTCCTTAAGTTCCTGAATTAATTCTTCAATCCGCATAGTGGAAATGGGATCTAGCGCGGAAGTTGGCTCATCCATTAATAACACTTCCGGTTCAATCGCCAGGGCTCTAGCAATACATAATCTCTGCTGCTGCCCACCGGAAAGCCCTAAAGCCGGTTTGTGTAACCGGTCTTTTACTTCGTCCCAAAGAGCTGCACCTTTCAAACTTTTTTCCACAATTTCATCCAATTTTCTTCTTTCTCTAATACCATGAATACGCGGTGCAAAAGCCACATTTTCATAAATAGATTTTGGAAAAGGATTAGGTTGCTGAAAAACCATACCTACTTTTTTACGTAATTCCACCACATCAGTACTATCATCATATATATTTTTCCCATCCAGCATGACCTGGCCTTCAATTTTGACGTTTCCTATTATGTCATTCATTCTATTTATCGTTCGCAAAAAAGTTGATTTTCCGCATCCCGATGGTCCAATTAAAGCCGTAACCTGATTGTTTTTAATATCAATGTTAATATTGTGCAAAGCCTGGTAAGTACCGTAAAACAGATTTAAATTACACACACTTATTTTTATGTTCGGTTGCATAATTAACCTCCATTCCAAACCGCTTGCTATTTTTTACTGATAAGTAAACGCGCAGATGCATTCAATACCAGTACTATCAAAATTAAAGTCAATGCTCCAGCCCAGGCCTGGGCTTTCCAGGTTGCATAAGGAGATATTGCATAGTTAAACACCAGAACAGGTAGAGAAGCTATTGGTTCAGATAAGGATCTGCTCCAGTGTAGATTTCCAAATGCGGTAAACAATAAAGGTGCTGTTTCTCCGGAAACCCTGGCGACAGCCAGCATGATTCCTGTTAAAATACCACGGAATGCACTGGGCAAAACAATTTGCAAAATTACCCGCCATTTCGGCACTCCCAGCGCCAGACCTGCTTCACGAATATTATTGGGTACTAATTTTAACATTTCTTCAGTGGTTCTGGTTACTGCTGGATACATAATAATAGCCAATGCTATGCCACCGGCATAAGCAGAAAAGCCACCCATGGCTAATACTACAAATGTATAAACCACTATACCTACAACTATAGAGGGAACACCTAATAAAATGTCAGTAAAAAAGGAAACTATTCTACCCAGTCGGTTATTACCATACTCACTGAGAAAAATACCGGTAAAAATACCAAAAGGCACACCTAATCCTGATGCCAGGCCAATTAAAGTAAAGGTACCGATAATACCATTGGCCATACCGCCCCCTGTTTCCCCAGGAGGCGCAGGTAAACTGGTAAAGAAATCCCAATTTAAAGCAAAAAACCCTTTTGTCAGCACGTAGCCAAAAATGCCAAATAAAGGCACTAACGCCACCACTGTGGCGATAAATGTTATAAATAGCATTAAATCACTGACTATCTTTCTTTGCTTCAAATTATTCTTCATCTTTTCACTCCTCGAACGCCGCCGGAAGCAGACCAGATTAACAACCTTGCAAATATATTAATCAATAAGGTAACTGCGAACAAGACCAGACCGATCTCAATCAAAGCCGAAAGATAGAGATTGGAAGATGCTTCTGTAAATTCGTTTGCAATAACGCTGGCCATGGTATACGCTGGGTCAAAAATTGTTTTGGCTATTTCCGGTCGATTACCAATAACCATTGTTACGGCCATTGTTTCCCCAATGGCACGACCAAGACCAATAATCATAGCCCCGAGAATACCGGAGCGCGCATAAACCAGAACTACTTTCTGTATCATTTCCCATTTTGTTGCCCCCAGGGCCAGGGCAGCTTCCCGCTGGTTTTGTGGTACTGCAAGAATTACTTCCCTCGATATTGCTGCAATAGTAGGAATAATCATGATGGCTAAAAGTATACCTGCTGTTAACAATCCCACCCCAAAGGAAGGACCGCGGAAAAACGGGAAAATCTTCCCTAGAGTGCTGATTATAACAGGTGCAATATAATTGCGTATTATGGGTGCCAGGACAAAAATCCCCCATAAACCATATACAATTGAGGGAATAGCTGCCAGCAATTCTACCAGAAAACCCACAGGCTCCCTGAACCATCTCGGAGCAACCTCAACTAGAAAAATAGCAATACCCACACTGATTGGGGCTGCTATTAACAATGCAATTAGTGAAGAAAGTACTGTACCATAGATAAAGGGCAAAGCTCCAAACTCTTCGGCGACAGGATCCCAGTTAGTGTCAAAAATAAATTTTAGACCAAATTTCTCAATTGCCAGCCCAGCTCCTACATACATTTCCCAAACCATTAAACCAAGTAAAGCTAGAATCGCAAAACCAAACGCATATGCAATTCCTTTAAAAATAGTATCTGCATACTTTTTCACGACTTCACCCCTTTTCTCTATCAGGAACATGACAAAAAACCCTCGAACTGGAGGGTTTTTTGTCAATACTATCTTATTTTAAAACTTGCTGTCCGTCAACCTTAACTTTTTTCAATTGTTCAACACATTTTTCCTGAATCTCTTTCGGCAAGGGAGCATATTGCAATTCAGAAGCGTACTGTTGACCATCAGTTACTACCCACTTCAGCAGGTTTAATACTTTTTCGGTCCTGGTCTTATCCTTGGAATTTTCATATACCAGCGCCCAGGTAGTCCCAACAATAGGATAACTATTCTTACCGGGCTGATTTACCAGATTCACTTTTAAATCCGGAGGCAAATTTGTAGTGGCACCGGCTGCAGCTGCAGAAACACTTTCCAGAGTGGGAGCAACAAATTCACCTTCTTTGTTTTTAATTTTAGCCGCAGTCATGTTATTCTGAATAACATAAGCCAGTTCCACATAACCGATTGAACCAGGAGTATTCTGAATTTGACCGGCTACCCCTTCATTCCCTTTGGCACCAGTACCGACATTAGCCCATTTAATGGATTTGCCAACCTGTTCCTTTGTCCATAATTGAGGCACAGCATTATTTAGATAGGTGGTAAAAATATGGGTTGTCCCTGAACCATCAGAACGGTGCACCGGGAAAATCGCCTGGTCCGGCAATTGCACACCAGGATTATTTGCAGCAATCTTGGGATCATTCCACTTTGTAATTTTGCCATTATATATATCAGCCAGATTTTCAGGAGTTAAACGCAATTCAGAAATACCCGGCAAGTTATAAGCTATAGCTACTCCACCCAGTGTAACAGGTATATGCAATACATTGTCCCCTGCAGCTTTAATTTCATCTTCTTTCATGGGAGCATCAGAAGCACCAAAATCCACAGTTTTTTCAATCAGCTGTTTGATACCGCCACCAGAGCCGATGGACTGATAATTAACTTTAATGTCCGGATTGATTTTGCTGTATTCACTGAACATTTTGCTAAAAAGCGGATTCACAAAAGTAGAACCGGCTCCGTTAATAAGAGTACTCTCCGCTGTCTGCTTAGGAGCTCCTTCCTCAGCTTTTTTCTCCGGAGTAAGATTTTTTTGCGCACAGCCGACAATCGAACCAGCCAGAATAAATGACATAAACAAAGAACCAAGTTTTTTAATGTTTAACATCAATGTGCCTCCTTTGCATTATTTTATTCTCAGCTTACATTAACATAATAACCTGATAATGTTAAAAAATTTTGTAGTACAATGTTAAGAAAATGTTAAATCTACTTGAGACCGATTCGAATCAAAATTTCTCTGGCTAATGGGGCAGCTGAATCGCCCCCGGATTTGCCACCATCAACCAGTACCGTGATTACATAGCGCGGATTCTTCCAGGGATAAAAACCAGTGAACCAGCAGTTAAGCTGTCCCTGAGGTCGCTGGGCCGTTCCCGTTTTACCGGCCACACCAGGTGCCAGTTCAGCCTTACGACCTGTTCCCCTTTCCACTGTTTGCCGCATTAAATTGGCTAAAATTTCTGCCGTAGCCTGCGAAAGTACTTGCTTTGGCTCAGCTGGCAAAAACCTTCCTTCCACCCTTCCCGTATCATCTCTAAGTTCGCTGACCAGTCTGGGTTGAATATCCCATCCACCCCGAGCCACTACCGCAGTCAAACGGGCAATCTGGACTGGAGTCAATTGCATTCTTCCCTGGCCTATGCTTAAATTAGTCAAATTGTCAGCCCATACTCGCTGCCAATCAATTTGCTGGTATTGCAAGGGATAACCAATCACTGTTGAATCTAGCAAACCAAGTTTTTTCTGATAAGCGAAAAGTTTATCTGCCCCCAGGCTGCGGCCCAGCCAAACAAAATATGAATTACAGGAAAAAGCAAAAGCTTCGTGCATGTTATGACCACCATGTGGATGTTCCACATTGCATTTTACCCCTGTTACCTGTTGACACGCGAGCCTTGTTTCGGGTTTCACCAACCCTTCTTCCAGAGTTGCGGCAGCAACCAGGATTTTAAATATTGAGCCAGGCTCTGTCGGCCACATTGTTCTGTCTATAAATTGCATTGGTTCAGGTTGCCTGGGCAGATGTTGCGGATGAAAAGAAGGACTGCTGGCCAGAGCCAGCAAGTCTCCACTTTTAACATCCATAACTACGGCTGCGCCCTTAATTTTTTTTTCAGCCAGCACCTGTTCCACGATGGTCTGAATCTTGCTATCCAAAGTCAGTATCAAATGCCGCCGTCGTCTTGCTGGTTGATAGCCACCGTTCTTTCCTGCCAAACCTTTTATGATCCGTCCCTGACCATCCTTGACTACTGCTGCCACCCCTTCCGGGCTCACATCCCGCAGTTCCCGGTCATATAAGGCCTCCAGCCCGGCCCGACCCAGCAACTCCCCGCGGCGGTAATCCCCGCGGGGCAGCTGGCTTAAGCGTTTCTGGTCCGGATAACCCAGATAGCCCAGCACATTGGCAGCCAGGGGGTGGGGTCCATAGCGAAAAGTTACGGGCTTTAACATTACACCTGGCCAGCGGTAGGCATGTACTGATTGCCATGCCTCCTGACTGACGGGATAAGGCAAAATTACTGCCTCACCATTAAACCGGGCCAGCATCTCCTCCAGAGGTTGGCCCAGAAGATTGGCCAGCCGCATAGCAGTATGTACTTTGTTTTTAACCAGGGCTGGAAAAACAATAATCCGCCAGTCGGTATAGGAATCAGTAAGGGGTTTGAGATTGCGGTCATAAATCTGTCCCCTGGGTATATCCTCCAGCCCAACCGCCCAGGTCTGCTGTTTCCAGGCCTGCCGGGCCAGTTCAGGCCCTCTTACCACCGTCAGCCAGCCCAGGCGCAGCAGTAGCGGAAGATAAAAAAAGAGGAAAAAGACCAGGCCGAGCTTAACCAGCCGGCGCCTGCGCTCCATGGCTGTCGCCTCCTGTCCTTTTTCCTCTCATTATTCCTCATTTTTCGGTAAGCTATCCAGTATTTCCACCGGAAAAGGGCAATGCCGTAAAAGCTCCAGAGCTTCTGCCCTTGTATCAGGGGTACAGTGAATAACCACCAGCCCCTGTTTGCCATCAGCGGTACTGACAATGCCTATACTGCCATGCCCTTCAAAAATCCGGTCCAGCAAAAGTATGTCAGCCGGGTTAAGGCGGGCATAAATCTTGCATTCCGGATGGTGGTCAGCTGCCAGCTGCACCCAGGTCGCCATTTTTTATCCCTCCAGACTGTCACTGTTTGGCACGTCTTAATAAACTACCAGCCGGAATTCCTGCTACGCCCGGGAGCAAAACCAGCTGCCGGGGATGAGGAGCCCGGTCGATTGCTTCGCCGGCTTCGTTGAACATCTTTTCTACACGCAATTGCCGGTTGGGCCCAAAGGAAGTAAGCACTTCCAGTTCCTCCCCTGTGGCAAAAGGGCCGCGCTGTTCCACCCACAGTCCCTGTGGGGTTTCCTCCCGTACTATGCCAACAAAATCGTATTCCCGAATATAGCCGGCAGAGAGATAATGCTGTCCGGCCTGTTGCGGGGGCCAGCCCAGGAAAAAACCGGTAGTATAAGGCCGATGGCTGACTTTGGCCAGTTCCTCCAGCCACTCCTCCCGGCACTGCCAGCCCTCAGGATCAGCCAGCCAGGCATCGATGGCCTGCCGGTAAACTTTTACCACCGTACCCACATAGTGAACACTTTTCATTCGACCTTCAATTTTGAGACTGTTCACTCCTGCTGCCATTAGCCGGGGCAAATATTCCAGCAGACAGAGGTCAGCAGAGTTAAATATATAGGTCCCCCGCTCATCTTCCAGAATGGGATAGTATTCTCCCGGCCGGATTTCCTCCACCAGGGCATAGCTCCAGCGGCAGGCCTGAGCGCAATCTCCCTGGTTGGCATCCCGCCCTGTCATATAGCTGGAAAGCAAACAGCGACCGGAATAGGAAATGCACATGGCTCCATGGACAAACACTTCCAGTTCTGTCTCAGGGCAGTAGCGTCTGATTTCGCCAATCTCCTGCTCAGTCAGTTCCCGGGCCAGTACCAGCCGCTCTGCCCCCTGGTCAGCCCAGAAACGAGCCGCTTCCTTATTGGTAATATTGGCCTGGGTGGAAATATGCAAAGGCAGGCGCGGGGCATAGCGCCGGGCCAGGCTGAATACCCCCGGGTCGGCGATAATCAGCCCATCCACTGCCAGTTCCTGCAATTCCTCCAGGTAGGCCGGCAAATCCTCCAGATCCCGGTTATGGGCAAAAATATTCACTGTTACATATACTTTCCGTCCCCGCTGACGGGCATAATTCAGCCCTTCTTCCAGCTGGAAGCGGGAAAAGTTGCCGGCCCGGGCCCTTAGCCCAAAGCGCTGTCCAGCCAGATAGACGGCATCAGCGCCAAAATCAATGGCAGTTTTCAGTTTTTCCAGATTGCCCGCCGGGGCAAGTAATTCTGGTTTCATTCCTATTTCTCCTCCAGAGGTGTATCCAGATTGGCCAGGTATTTGGCCTTGTTGCGCAAATGCTCAGCCCAGGTACGACTAAAAGCATGTTCCCCATTGCGGGAAACCACAAAATAGAGGTAATCCGCTGCTGCCGGGTTAACTGCCGCCTGCAAGGAAGCATGGCCAGGAGCAGCAATGGGTCCAGGCGGCAAACCTTTGATTTTGTAGGTGTTATAAGGAGAAGCCACTTCCAGATCTTTATAGTAGAGACGGGCCCTGGGTTTACCTAAAGCATACTGCACGGTAGCACAGGACTCCAGTTTCATCCCCTGGCGCAGGCGGTTGAGGAAGACCGCTGCCACTTTGGGCCGTTCCCGATCCACTTTAACTTCCCGTTCGATAATAGAGGCCAGAGTGATGGCCTGAGCGGGAGTCAGCCCCAGGGCCCGGGCTTTAGCCACAAACTCCGGGGTGATTTCCGCTGCCATGCGCTGGGCCATAATGCGGATAATATCCTCGGCCTTCGTATTTAAAGGAAAATCATAGGTGGCTGGGAATAGATAGCCTTCCAGGCGCTGTGGGCCCTGTAAGTTCCCCGGTTGCCAGTAGTCATAGGGCAACTCAGCCTGGCTGGCAGCCTGCAGAAACTCCTCCGCCTGCACCAGACCTTTCTTTTCCAGTAATTCGGCCATCTGCGCCAGGGTATAACCTTCCGGAATAGTCACTTTCACAGTCGCTACCTTACCTGAAGTCAGAGCTGACCAGATTTCCGGTACTGACAGATTTGCCGCCAGCAAGTAGGGTCCCGGTTTGACTTTGCGGTCCAGGCCCTGCCACTGCCCATACCAGCGAAAAGCCAGTGCTGATTTGATCAGCCCCTGCTGTTGCAAGCGTCGGGCCAGTTCCGTCACACTATCTGCCGGCTTGATTTCTACTACCTGACCCTGCCCGGAGGCTGCTGCCGGTGCCAGGGCCTGCTGCCACCAGCTGTTCAGGCCCAGCAAACCACCGCTCCCCAGCAAGCCGATAAACAGGAGCAGAATTAAGAGTTTCCGTCCTTTCTGAATTACAACTACAGGTGCTGTCATTTGCTTTCCCCGCTTTCTCTCCCTGTCTGCCTTCATTATACAGGTTTCGGCAGGCGGGGACAAGCTGTCGACAAAAAGAAACAGCCCTCCCCGGGCTGCCTTGCTATTTTTCCCGCTCCGGCGGTGCTGCCTCTTTGGCCAGGTCCAGCATGAGCTGAGCCTCATGCAGTCGTTTGGCCACTTCTTCCACTACCAGTTCCATGTGGACCCCTTCAGTGGCTACCACAGGGATAATGGGTTTGTGGCGATAGATGCGTTGCAGAAGTTTAATATTGGAGCTGCTGACACTGCGAGGAGTCTCGTCGATCTTGGTAACCACGATAATATCCGCCTCATCCAGCAGCACATTGGATGGCTCCATGATGATCTCCGCCTTGATACTGGCTGGTACTACCGTTACCAGGATATCGGCCAGCCGCCGGCTTTCCGCTGATTTATAGCCATCATTGATACCCACTGCTTCAATCAGGGCCACATTGGGTTCTGCCGCCACTTTCGGCAGGTCCCGCTGGGAAACGTGGCCTAACTCCAGCACCGACCGGACTTTATTGAGTTCATCCAGCGCCTTTCTGGCGTGTTGAATCAAGCGATTTTTCTCTCTGATCTGGTTGACGGTCTGCCGCACCACCCGTTCGATATCCTCAATCACATCCTGTCCCGGTGGCGGTACCGCAATGGTGAGATAGGTGGCATCAATACCTTTGAGCAGATAGGGTTTTTCATCCTGAATCCCAGACCCCACCGCCAGCGGCTGCCAGTTGCGCTGCTTCAATCCCCGGTACAGTTCCCCCAGTATGGTGGACTTCCCGGCATCATTGCGCCCGGCCACCACTATCTTTTTCATGTCCCCGACCTCCTTTGCCATCTTCCTTAAAAGATTATATGCCAGAGGTGGGACTGACTTGCCAAAAATTATAGTTCTGGAGCCGGTACCGCTGCTGGTGCAGCTGGTCCTGTACCGACGGCATAGACCCAGTTTTTCGGTTTATAATAACTTTTAGTCACTACTTCCCGTTTCAGCACCTTACCTTGCCGGTCCTTGATAATACGAACAGTATAATGCCGGTAACCCCGGTGGCCTTCTTCTTTAACCACCTTTTGCCCTTTCGGCAGGTTAGGGTCTTTCACGGTAATGACTTTCGGTTCAATTACCTGAGTAATCTGATCTATCAGTTCCACATTGACATTTTCCGCCGGATCGCCAAAAACCTTGAAAATCAGGCGATTGCCCGCTATCTGGGATTTGAGGTATAACCAGTGATTGCGGTTATTGCGAAACTTGAAATCCAGGCCACCATAGGTAACCGTAGCATCCCGGCCAACAGGTACATATTTGACAGGAATAGAGTGATTGGTGCGCTCGACGATTTCCAGTCCGGCCAGGAGAACGCTATTATAAAGAGTGGTTGAAACCTGACAGACACCACCACCAACCCCTGGAACCAGTTCATTATTTATAATTACTGGCGCGTCCCGGTAACCCGCTTCTTTGGAACGAGGTCCAACGATTTTGTTAAAGGAAAAGACCTGGCCCGGAGCCAGCAGGACACCATTGACAGCATTGGCTGCCACCATTACATTATAAGCTCTGTCCACATTTTTCGGATCAAAGGTGGTAGAAAACTGACTGATAATCGCCTTGATCCGCATATTATCCAGGGTTTCCCGGTTTACCGCCGGTTCTACCGGTACCCGTGCCAGCTGGATGGGTTTGGCCTGACGTTCCAGCAATGCCGGTTCCAGCTGACGCAGGGCTGCCTCCATGTCCAGCTTGCTGCCCTGTTTCCCCGGAATATATACCACCTGGTCAGCAGCATTGACGGTCAGTTCCCAGTCCACGGGCTTGACATATACCGCCTCTGCTACTGTTTCCAGCTGCTTGCGGGCCAGGGTTAAATCCACTTTTTCTTTGAGGGGTACTTCTGCCGGTTGCTCCTGCAAGCGCCGTCGAGCCTGCCATTCCTCCCAGGGCCAACCGCCGCGCCCCTGGGCCCAGGCCCAGTCCAGCATGGCCTGCAAGTCCCAGCCATAGCCCAGTTCCTTTTTGCTGAACTGCCAGCTGCGGTCTTCCAGGCGTAAAGTCACCAGCCGTTCCTGTTCCTTGTTCTCTTCGGTAGCCAGCAACCGGGCTGCTTCCTGCCGGCTTTTCCCTCCCAGGTTAATGGTACCAAAATAAACTCCCTCCACAATGGTATCATTCCCCAGCACTTTCTGTACTGCCAGCCAGGTTCCGGCCAGGGTGCTCGTTAGTACCAGCAGGACAATGACTGCCAGCTTTTTCATCCCTTTTCTCCCCCATCTTCTAAAAAATCAAGAAAAACACAAGGAATATACTTCAAAGAGTATAATTGTATTGTTATTAACAGCGGATTGAGAAATAATGTTCAAAAATATGCGTTATGGCATGAAATATTGCACATGATTTTCCCGGAAGCCCCAGAAGAAAAAATAGATGAATGGAGTTTTTATTTCACCCGCAAGTATGAAATAGATTTATACCAAATCCCTATCATTAACGCTGAAAAATTAAGTATAACGACGGAGACCCGCTCCTAAAAAGCGGGTTTCTTTTTTTATAGGTGTGAAGACCACCGTACACCGAGTGATACATACGGTGGGCCGAAAGGTCGAAAGCTGATATAAAGAAATATTTTCTGATAGAACAAAGAAGTTTCTGCGGTGATAACCCACCTTGTTTTCTACAGATCCTTTTTCATGCCCGCTATTGGGGTTACAGAAATTACATTCAAAACCATAATGAAGAGCAAATCTTTTGAACATCTCCGTTAGATCACGATCCCCATGCTTTTTAATAGTTACTACAGCTGCCGATAGATTGTCCAACCATATACGATCAGGAACGCAGCCAATATGTTCAAAATTTTTTTTTAAACCAGTTAGAAAGCTTTCCTGGTTTTCGCTCTTGAACACCTGTGTGTATCCACAATTACTGTAAGGAAAAGAGACATTTAAGTAATGACCTGTAATTTTAACGCCATTTTCTATAAATTCCGCCTGTCCAAAATCCACCTGGGCTTCTCCGGGCGGGTGTTCTAGTGGTAAATACCCTTCTTTCTGCCCGAAAAGTTCCGATTTCTTTTGAGCAACGTAGGACCTAACAGTGCGGCTCGAGATTTCAAACTCTTCACCGAATTTTTCTTTAAGCCTATCATATACCCGTTGGGCAGTTCGGGTAGTTTTTACCCTACAATAGATGTTTGTTCTTGATTACCTTCCTTGTATATTACATTTTTTATAATCTCGGCAATCTTGTTTCTTTGGTCTTCTATTTCTTTTTCTATTTTTTCCTGCATATTCAACTCTTCCTTGACTTGATCAACAATTCTTTGCTGAACATCTAAAGGCACGTCAATAATTGGAAACTCTTGCACCTGACTCGGAAATATATTGGTATTGTTTCCTAAACCTTTTTTGTTTATTTCTATAAGGTACTGAAAGTAGTTCGTTCTAAAGTAATAATATGCAAACAAGGGATTATAATTTTTGAATCTTATTCGCATTACAAAATCACAAAAAATACCATCCAGTTTTTCATCTTCAATTATTGCAACTTTTCCAATCGTGCCTTCCCCTGAACGTGCCAGTAAAATATCATTTTTAGCAACCGTTCTGCTCTGATTTTGTTCCGCATATCCGTCCGATACCAGTTTTGCATTTTCGCTTTCAAATTGCCAATTCTTAATACTTGCCATAGAAATATAAAAATAGCGTCCGCTTTCATCATAATCTTTAGGAGAAATACTTGCCCCTAAAACAATAGGTTCTGAAATGAAATCTTTTATTTTTTTGTTTGTCACACGGTTTAATTGATTGAGTACAAAATAGCCTGCTTCTTTATGAAATTTCACGCTCTGTCTCAAGTCTTTATTATTTCCAAAACAACTCAAGTCTAAATAAAAGTTCTTAATTTTTTTCAGTTCCTCAAATTTTTCCATATCAAATCCGAACTCTCTTGCAAAAACTCCATTTATTATTCTGTTTGGAAGTTTTATGCTTTTTTTTAACTCTCTAATTCTTGCCTCTATCATTTGGATTTGATCATTTAAATAATCTTGTTTTTGCGATAATTTGTTAATTAGTTCTTTGTCAAACTTCAGACATACGATATCGTCTTCTTTAAGTGTAGGATACCCTTTCCCCTGTCTGGATAAAGCAATAAGATTATCATAAAAAATGCTTCTGAGAGAATAATAAAGTATCTTGTTCATTTTTTTGGGTCTTAAATGAATAAAAGCAGACGTGTAAAAATAACTTTCATTGTCTTCGTCAATAAATACGTACTTTTTCAGATTTGGTCTTACTTTAGCTATTAAAATATCGCCTTTCTGAACCCGTATAATATCTCCTTTTTTAATTTTTTTATAATAATCCTCGTCTTCCTTTTCCCTTTCATTAAAGTTCAATCTTACTGGTTCAACATCGCCATTTTTCGTAACATTGCCTATTTCAACATAATAAAAATCATTCTCTAAACTTTCTATGTTCACTCCGTTATCCTTGACCAGTTGGAAAAGCTGGTCGAAAGAATAATATTTTTCAACCAGAACGTTATTCTGAAAATGAATAAAATCAACATCGCTTCTAATCGTCTTTTCTTCTGTAAAACTCCTAAAATCTGTTAAAAACACTTTTAATCCCATTTTACATCCCTCATATAATCTAATACTGTTTCTTTAATACCATCATCCACCAATATTCCCCATTTCTTTGTGCCGTCAGGATAAACTACTTCGCCCTCGCGGTAAAGTTCATTAGGCATGAGTTTTTCCCCTCTTTTGGTTCTTTTATAGCCTACATTCTCTACTTCCACCATAAAAACTTTGTAATTCAATTCTTTGGCAACTTCTCCAAAAACCCACCACGTATTAACAGGTCCAAAAACCTTTTCAGTATCATTATCGTATCTGCAAAGCTCTGTCAATTCATTCTGATATTTACCTATCAATTCTCTGCTCGAAAGATCGATATCTTCCTCTTCTATATAGTCCTTTAGCATTCTCAACAAAATTTCTTTTTCTTGATGTTCTGTTAGATCATTAATAGATTTCAGCATTCTCCTATCCTTCCCTTTTAAATAAACATCCATTAGATTTTTACATCTTGTTTTAAGTTTGCTCCATTCATTGGAATATGTGTCCCATAATTCATTCCACTTCTGTATTTCTTCACGTGTCTTTTTCTGGGCAAACAACAAACTAGTTTTTGTACTTGTGAAAGGTTCAAAAGTAAGTTGGGGCAACGACACTATCGCTTTTACTTTGAAGTACTTGTAAATAAACAATCGAATGTATTTGTTCTCTCCTGTATCAAAAACACTTTCAGGCAAAACAGCACACAACCTGCCATTAGGTCTCAAAAGCTGATAATACCTTTCAATAAACAAATTCTCAGAATTCTTTTTCCAGCTAAACAAGAATGTCTTATCCATAAATTTTTTTGTATCGTTATCGAAATTTACACTGAAGGGAGGATTGGTAATCACAACATCAAATTCCTGGTTAACCTGTTTCGAAAAATACAGCGGATCTTCTTCGTATTTTTTCAGGATATTGGGGCTGGTTTCCTTATCGTAATAATTAAAAGGTAACAATCCGTCTTTTACGAAAATATTTGTTGAACCGTCCCCATGAAGTATCATGTTAACCTTTGTGGCTATTCCAAGATTAAAATTATGTTCTATGCCATATATATACCTTTCAGCCCATTTATTTTCGCGGTGATCTGGATAAAACCATTGCAAAAGCTTATCCTCTATATCCCTTGTCTTTTTTAATTTGTTACTGAACCTCCTTTTAACAATTTCGGTTACAAATTTCATATACTCAATCAAAAATGTTCCGCTACCCGCAGACGGATCTATTAGATACGGCAGTTCGCAGTCATTATTGATTTTATTTATAACAAACTCATCCAACTTTAGTCCCCACAAAATAAACCTCACAATATTTATCGGCGTAAAAAACTGCCCTTTAGTTTGCTTAAAACCTTCACGTATAATACCTTCAAAAAAATCGCCTAAAATATCTTTCCCATCAAAGCTGTTTTTACCGTCAACAAAACTTAAACTTTCTAATTCACTAACCACATACTTCAGCTTATTGAGTGGAAACTTGTTTTCATCAACTATGTACGATTTTTTCAACTTGTCCTCGTTTAATATATTCAGCCTTTGCTTTAATGCCCTGCGGTACAACTCGTTCAACCTGTTAAAAATATCACGTTCCGATTCTATAGCTGTGCCGTCTTCCGTTATAAATATTTGGAAATCATACTTTTCGCCGACATCCTTTTCGCTTTCGTCCTGAATTTTGGCGAGTATTATGTTAACAAGCGAAGAAAATATTTCATTATCATCAATACTGCCTCCGCCCCACAATACATTATGAAGCCTTTTGCGCAAAGAATCCAATTGGCTGTGTGTAAAATCCTTCTTTAAATCATTACTGCTCCCTTTAATATAGGGCTTTTTCAGTGCTTTTCCGTAAAATCCAGGAAGTTCGTCCGTATGTATTCTTTCGTTGTTCCATTGATCGAATGTTTTGTATTTTTCATAGTCGATTACGACGCATTTATCCTTAATTGCACTTTCGCAATCAATGCTATACAAAACCAGGTACTTAACTTTTTTCCCCTGCCCGATTTCCTGGGAAGCAAGATTATATAATTGCTTTTCTATTGTTTCGTCATCGTCGGGGTTGTATTCGCTTGGACTTTTAGCCTCTATATACAAAAATATGTCCTCACTGCCTGGATATTTGACTATTACATCAATTCTCGGTTTGTTTGTCTTTGGACGCCCAACGTCATATTCCCTTTCAAGTTCTATATCCTCAGGTTTGTACCCAAGTTCATTTGTCAGCTTTGCTAAAAGATAGGCCCTAACAAACTCCTCATCCCCTTTAAATTCGTTAATTCTCCAGCCTTTAATCTTCTCAGAATACTTTACTTTTCTGTTTGCAAAGTCATAAATCTCTACCGCTTTTACTTTTTGGCTGTCCAAATACTGCCTGACAAGATTATAGTTCATCTTTAAAACCACCCTCACTCATCCTTTCTCTGTTATTCCATTTTACCATAAAATTCAAGACAAAAATTTAAGACAAAAAACGCAAGCACCCGCTTCATCAACAAGTCCTCGTCGTCAGTAGAGTATTGACGACAGAACCTATTACATACTTCTCTAGTCATCTGTCCATAAACATCATCACCATGCCTATATCAGCACTGCACAATAACACTAGTCCCAATTCGAATCCTTTAAAGCATTCAACCTCCCTAACAACACTACCAACAGCACCAACTACCGCCTCTTGGACAGCTCCCTCGATGTCCTCAATCCGTACCAATGTATTTAGCTGCCCCTTTCGCGCTTTTCATCCGCCTCTCTGCATATACGTAGAACCCTTTCTGATATTGTTTGTATAATCTATTTATCTGTTCTTTTATTCTAGTGCT
>NZ_BDLQ01000008.1:41037-53301 GCF_002049255.1 Carboxydocella sp. ULO1
ATCGTATGGAATAAAACCTACTCCTTTCCATATTTTGTTTTTATCTATCGCTCCTTCCGTTACCAGAACATGAACATGCGGATTAAATTTTAAGTCCCTTCCAAAGGTATGTATTGCCCGACTTCATACCCTCTTTTCCTGCCTTTCTCACGATACCAATACTGAATTACTTCTGCTGCTTTATCACTCAGATCTTTTAGCCAATCTCGGTTACGGTAAAACATCACCCTTGATTCTTCTGGAACAGTAAATACCATATGTCTATATCCTATTTCTAATATCCGTTTTGTTTGTTTTTCTACCCACTTTTCTATATAAGCTTTTCCACATCGATTACAAAATCTACTCTTACATGTAAATGCTACTTTCTTTTCCTCGCTCCCGATGCAATTAGTACATATGTATTCTGCATAACCGTACTTTGGGTCCCCGCATTTTATTGCCTTTTCTACCGCTTCAATTACACTCTCCCTCATGTCTTCCGGTATTTTTTCTCTCCGTATATGGAGAAACCGTTCCCAATGTTCTTTAAGTATATCGACTATTTTTATTGATTGTTTATTTTCTTTCTGATGCGCTCTCATATTTCTACCTTAACACCCTAAGTTATCCACATCAAGCCTTAAAGCATAATTTCCTAAACATGAAACAAAGACGCTTTCATATAGAAAGCGTCCAGTGCTCAGCTTTAGTCTTCGAAATCTTCGGCCTCCAGGCTTGCTTCCCAGTATTCCGCTGCCCGGTCGAACTCCTCATCATCTTCGATGTCTACCAGGATATCTTCCCCATCTTCAGTGATTACTTTGAGGATAACAGCTTCTTCTTCATTGTCAACAGCCTGCAGTACAGCATAGCGGTTATCGTCCATTTCAAAGACATCGATAATTTCAAACTGATGCTCATTGCCTTCCTCGTCTTCCAGGATGATCACATCTTCTCTTTCATCTACCATTTTGATTCACCTCTTCTATCAGAATAATTGTATTTTACTCCAGCCGGCAGCTTTTGTCAATTGCGCTGCCTGTCCAGATATCCCTGCAGGATGACAACCGCTGCCAGCTTATCCACCACCTGCTTGCGCCGGGCCCGGCTCACATCGGCAGCCAGCAGGGTCCGTTCCGCCGCTAAAGTGGATAGGCGTTCATCCCAGGTTTCTACCGGTAGCCCCAGCACCTTTTCCAGATTTTCTTTAAACTCCATCACTAATTGTGCCCGCGGACCGTAGGTTCCATTCATATTCCGGGGCAAACCCACCACGATTTTTTCCACTTCCTGCTCCTGGCAGAGCCGGGCCAGTTCCGCCAGATCCTGCTGCAGGCTGGTCCGGCGCAGTACCTTCAACGGCTGGGCCGTCCAGCCCAGCGGGTCACTGAGGGCAATGCCGATAGTCTTGTCCCCTACATCCAATCCCATTATCCGCATATAGCCAGCTCCTCTTAAAAGATTTTCAAACAAAAATCAGGACAAACCGCTGAGCAATAACCGCAGAGCAAACATTTGTTCCGATCAACTTCCACCTTTTCGCCCTGCAGGTACAAAGCCTGTTGCTGACAGCGTTCAACACAGCGTCCACAACCCTGACACCAGTCCTCAATATGCAGGCGGCGGGGCTGGCTGCTGATCCGTGCTGCCGCCTCGTGAGGTGGTGTTTGGCCACTGAAAAAGGCCAGATTATATTCCACTTCTGCCTCACTTTGCATGCCGATGGCTACCGCCGCAATCCCGGGGGTAGACAGAACAAACTGCAGAGCTTCTTCCCGCCGGCTTAACAAATTGCCACCGGCCAGAGGTTTCATGCTGTAAATGCCTTTTCCCGCTGCCGCCGCCCGGGCAATAGCCTCTGCCATGGCCGCAGCATCCCCGTCACCGATGCCAATTCCAGCCAGATTATACAGAGGGTGAATAACTGTCAGCTCAGGAAAAGCCAGAGCCGCTTCCACCCCGGCAATGCGGTGAGTGGACAGGCCTACCTCCCTAATCAGCCCTTTTTCCCGGGCCTCCAGCAGATATTCCACTGCCTCCCAGTGACCTCTGACGGTATGGATGGATTCCTGTTCATGCAGGAGAAAGATATCGATCACATCCCGGTCCAGTTCCCGGCGGGCTTCCTCCAGAGCCGCCGCTGCCCCTTCCCTGGTATAGGCATAGGTTTTGCTGGCAATCACCACGGGCTTATCCCAGCCCCTCAACGCCTGGCGGATATAAGGATAGGTTCGGTATAGCTGGGCGGTATCGATAAAATTAACCCCCAGCTCCAGGGCGTAGCGCAACACCGCCGCACCCCGGTCCAGGGGAAGATTTGCCTGCAAGGGCCCAATGGTAAGAGCCCCGAAACAGAGGCGGGATACTTCAATTCCAGTTTGACCTAACTGCCGGTATTCCACGTCATCCTCCTGTTAGAGCTGATTTAAATAAGTCTTGACAAGTTCTTCCAGCAACTCATCCCGCTCTACCCTTTTGATCAGGGAACGGGCCTGGTTATGGTTGGTAATATAGGCCGGGTCACCGGATAGCAAATAGCCAACCAGTTGATTGATGGGGTTATAGCCCTTTTCTTTCAGAGCCGCATATACCTGTTTCAGGATCTCCCGGGCCTGGTTCTCCTCGCCATCCCGCTGGAACATCATGGTTTCATCATGGATATTATTCATTCTTTTCAGCCTCCCTTGCCGGTTGCCCAGGCTCTCTTACCATAATATTCGCCACAATTGTTTTTTTTCCTCTTTGTGTTGCACAAAATTCCAGCCAGCAGGCATGCAGTTCCTCATCAATGAGATTAAACCAGAGGATGGCTTCTATTTCCCTGTCTCTCACCTGGCGCAACAACTGCCGATAGGAGGAAATGGCCTTTTCTTCCCCCAGTACCGCTCCCCGCAAAACCGTTTCCCAGTTAGCCAGTATCCTGGTCCCGCTGATCAGAGCGGACAGCCCCATGCGGCTGAGCCAGTAACCCCACTGACTTTCCATAAACTCTGGCAACCCCTGGACTTTACCGCCGATGGTTAGCAAGAGACCATTGATATTGCGGACATGCTCTTCTTCAATGGCCGCCAGGCGCAGTAAACCCTGGCGCTGGTGCCTGGTCGGGGCGGCCCTGGCCATCATCTGGTAGAGAGCAACCTGGCCCTGTTCCAGAAAGAGAAATTCATTGAGCTGGTTAATCAGTTCCCTGGTTTTCACCAGTGATACACCACCCCGAAACCGCCCGGAGGCAAGGTCCAGTTGATATTGCCCTGAGGGCAGGCCAGTTCACAGGCTCCACACTCCACACACTGCTCCTGTTCAATCCTGATTCTGTCTCCCTGCCAGTGGAAAACCCCGCTGGGACAGATGAAGGTACAGGGATGTTCCGGACATTTTTTGCGACAAAGAGCAGGATCTTTCAGAGAAATATGTTCTACCGGGGACGGATGAATTTCGGTTTGCATTAAAATACCCCCCAGTTTTTGATCCCGGCATAGAGATCCTTTACCGTTTTGCCCAGTTTCTGATAATTGACAAACATCCTGACAATCCTTTCCTTTTTCTCCTTTTCGGTGATTAATCCCTCGGTAAAAAACTCATAGGCACTCTGATTGGCCAGTCGGCTGATGAGAAAATCGCTGTCGGAATAATGTTCATAATAGCTGAGGGCATCCTTCCCTGCCTTGATGTCCTTCATAAAGAAAGTGTCATTAAGTTTGCGGGCATAGGCTCCCAGCATTTTGGCAGTAAAATCCCCCCGGGCTTTGGCCTGGATAATGGTTTCCGCCGCATACTTGCCGGTAAGCATGGCCAGGTCCGAGCCCCTGCGCCCGGATATCATCACGGCTGCATCCCCCGCTACCAGCAAGCCATCCCGGTATAGTTTTGGTATCCCCTTATATCCGCCTTTGGGAATCAAGTGGGCCTGGTATTCTATGGGTTCAGCCCCTGCCAGCAGCTTTTTCATAATGGGATGCTGCTTGAAGCGGTCCAGCAGCCATCTGGGACTTAGGCCCTTTTTAATCAGGTCATCCAGAAAACCGCCCACTATAATGGCCACCGTGTCCTTCATCGTCCAGATGCCGGCTTTACCAATGGCCCCGCCGGTGGGCCAGCCCAGCAGGCCGATAGTAGCGCCCAGGCCGGCAGGCAGGTTAAAGCGGTCCTCGATTTTTTCCGCCGGCAGGGCCAGCACTTCCCGCACATAAAGGGTAACAGCATGGGGAGGAATCTGGGAACGCAGACCCGCTTTTCTGGTCAGCATTGCCATGACTCCCTCAGCCAGTACTGTCACATCCGCCAGAATGCGCTCCCCACCGTCCACTTCCACCCCGATTACCTGCTTGCCTTTTAAGACCAGATCCCGGGCAGTGGTATTGCAATAAAGCCGGGCCCCCGCTCTGACCGCCTGGTCCGCCAGCCAGCGGTCAAACTGGCTGCGGTGTACACAGAACTTATTGTAGGGCGCACGGCCAAACTTCAGACCGGTAAAACCCACATTAATCGCCGAGTCTTCTTCCATCAACCAGAGCTCATCCTTTACTACCGGCCGCTCTAGCGGAGCTTCCTCCCAGAAAGCCGGTACCAGCAACTCGGTGGGCTGACGATAGATGGTCCCGCCAAAAATATTCTTAGCTCCTGGATACTGCCCCCTTTCCAGAAGACAGACAGAAATTCCGTTACGGGCCAGGGTCAAAGCTGTAGCAGCTCCGGCAGGTCCGGCCCCAACCACTACTGCATCATAATGCTCAGGCATATTTTACCTCCCCTGTTGACAGACTATTGATGAGGTGATGAGCATGGATTTTACCACAACTTCCTGGTTTACCTTTCTGGTTAACCGCTTCAATTTATATTTTTTCCTCCTCAGCCTTTTCTGTGGCCTGGCCCTGCTGCTTCAAGGCCAGTGGTTGCTTCAGCAGGGCCAGATCAGGGAAGCCAAACTCTCCGTATACGGGGGCTGGTTCTATCTGGGTCTGGGTCCCGGTCTGTATCTGGGCTTGCGACTGCTGAAAATGATTTTTTGATTATTCCCGTACCCCGCTACGCCGGATATGGGCTTCCACCCGAACTGTTATCGGCATCTCCGCAAACAGGTGCGGCCATTCTTGCTGCCGGGCCTGCCAGTATTGCGGCCAGCGCCGGTACACCTCATTACATAATTTCAGAGCATCGGTTTCATGCCTTTGCATTTTCTTTGCTGTTGCCAGGCAGGTTTGGCGGATATCTTCAGCCAGTACCTCTTCGATGCGGCGCAGCACCTGTACATCTTCCCCGTGTTTCCGAACATGGGTAATTTCCGCCAGGTCTCCTTCCGTACGAATGCGAAACTCCACTTCTGGCCCTGTTTCCGTCAGCGACACCCGGCGGAAAACGCTGGCATCTGTGATGCGAAAGGAAACCTGATGCTCGGGATGGCCCGGTTCATTAATGGTAACCGTTCCTCCCTCCACCCGTCCCATCAGCCAGGCATAGCCAGCCACCTCCTGGCCATTGAGCCAGTCCACCAGCTTTCCCTCTTTCAATAAAGCAGCCCCTCGCAGGGAAAACTGTTTGCCGGTAGCTATCACCCGGGGAACTACCACACCTTGCTTTTCCAGTAAAGCATGCAACACCTGGCCCACATTTTGCCGGGGTGCCATGGTCAGGGTATAGCGGCGGTTATCCAGGCTCTCGGCAATGGCCAGAGCAGCCGGTTGCTGGGTCTCCATGCGAATTTCCAGCACTTTTCTGGCATCCCCTTTGGCGATGAGCATATCAGTCCCCAGCCTGACCTCGGGATTGCGGGCAAAAAAGTCCAGCAAAGGTCCCACTCCGCTGCGGGCCACCTTTTCCCCGAAAATGATCACTTTCAGATGTTCCAGTGAGGGTGGACGATTGCTGGTATCCACCAGCAGGCTAAAAACCTGTTGCAGACTCTGGCCTGTACCGCTGATATTCAGACCCGGACTGGGTTTGGTTCCTCCCTCGCCACCACCTCCGGCCATGGCTTCGGTAATAGCCCGCTGCATGGTGACCTGAAAAATCTCTTTCTGCTCAACCGTCGGGGGCCGATCAATGGCCAGGCCCAGCACAAATCCCCGTTCCTCGATCTCCCAGCGGTCCCAGCAACCGCTGAGAAAAAGCAATATCCCCAGCGTTCCCAGAATTGCCAGTTTTCTCATGCTCTTTTCCTCCTCTGCCACCAGGCCAGAGGCAGGAGCAGACCCAGGGGATAGAGAAAAACGAAAATCCCGCCTGCATAACTGAGCCAGTGCAGCAAATAGGCCCGTTGCTCGATATTCTCCGGCACCATGGCCAGAAAATAGAGAACCGGCAATTGCAGCCAGGCCATCGGCTGGAGCTGGCGCAGGCCCAGCAACCGATTCAGGGTCTGTAAAGCCAGAAAATAGGTAATGGCTATACTGTTAAAGGAACTGAGGATCCAGAAAATGATGAAGAATAAATCCAGGCGCTCCAGAAAGGCACTGGCCGGTAAAGTGGCCGCCATAGACAGGGATACAATGGGATAGAGCAGAAAATGTATCTCTTCCCGGCCAAAAACGGCCTGAGCTACAATTACCAGTACGGAAATTACCAGCCAGGGCAGCATAATGCCCCCCAGCAGCCATGCTCCCAGCTTCTCCTGGCTTGACCGTTTCACATTGGGAAAGAAGAAATAAAGGACCCCCACGCCGATAAAACTGGTTATCGCCAGGGGCAAACCGCGTACCACCGGCAGCCAGCCCTGTTCCAGCAGGGGCATCAATTCACCGAAGTCAGCATTGTACAAAGAACCCAGGATGATGGTAAGAAAAAAA
Organism: Carboxydocella sp. ULO1; assembly: GCF_002049255.1. NCBI lineage: Bacteria > Bacillati > Bacillota > Clostridia > Eubacteriales > Clostridiales Family XVI. Incertae Sedis > Carboxydocella > Carboxydocella sp. ULO1. The sequence goes on from NZ_BDLQ01000008.1 coordinate 47,802, forward strand.
ACCAGTATCAGAGGTACAAACAGCTGGACAATCCGAGCGATACTCTCTGCCCCGCCAGTGATGAGGGGCAGACAGGTGAGCAACATAGCAATCACCACCACATCCAGAGGGGTACGGCTGAGCAAAAAGACCTTGATGACATCACTGAACATCCGGGTATTGATGGCAGTTATCATCAAAGCAAAAAGGGCAAAGAGCCAGCCCATAATCCAGCCCGGAATTTTTCCCAGAATTTCCTGGCCATACTGGATAATATCCTGGTCCGGAAAATAGCGGGCCAGGCGATAGGCTAGCCAGACCAGTAAGGGCAGGAATGCACCACTGCCCAGGACAGTCAGCCAGCCATCCGCTCCGCTCAACCGGGAAATGTCCCGGGGCAGGCTCAAAAACCTCACCCCGAGGATGGTAGCAATCATCAGCATGGCCAGGCCTTTGCCACAAATTTTTTCCTTCTGGCTCATGGTTTGTCCCCCATTCGCACCTCATCTCTGGCATTAAAAGTCGAAGGCCTGAGTTTCATGGCCTGCCAGGGCAAACGGAAAATTACATCCTTCCAATCCCGTAAATTAAACGGCACTGCCGGCTGAATATACACCACTCCAAAGCTCTTCAAGCGGACAAAATGGATATTGAGTAAAATAAAACCCAGAATAACTCCGTACATACCCAGCAAGGCCGCCGCAACCATGAGGGGAAAGCGCATCAGTCTGAGGCCAGCGGCCACATTGTAATGAGGGATAGCAAAGGAAGCGATGGCGGTAATCGCCACAATGATGATCATGATCGGACTGGCAATGCCCGCCTGTACCGCTGCATTACCGATGACCAGACCGCCTACAATGGATATAGTCTGGCCAATGGCCCGGGGTAAGCGGGCCCCCGCTTCCCTTAACAGCTCAAAGGAAATCTCCATCAATGCCGCTTCCACAAAAGCTGGAAAGGGCACCCCGCCCCGGCTGGAAGCAATTGCCATGGCCAGTTTGGTAGGCAGCATCCCCGGATGATAGCTGGTTATGGCAATATAAGCCGCTGGCGTCAGGACAGAAAAGAAAGAAGCGATGAAACGCAGAAATCGAGCAAAAGAGGCTACCTGCCAGCGTTCATAATAATCTTCCGGGGACTGGTACAATACCGGCAGGGTAGCAGGTAACAGCAAAGCAAAAGGGCTATTGTCCACCAGAATGGCAATCCTGCCTTCCAGCAATCCTCCTACCACTTTATCCGGCCGTTCCGTGTGTTGTAACTGGGGAAAAGGCGACCAGAGGTTATCTTCAATGAGCTGTTCCACATAACCTGCTTCAATCAGGGCATCCAGATTGATTTTGTCCAGTCGGCGGTTAACCTCCTCTACCAGCTCCGGAGGAGCCAGATCCTTGATATACATCACTGCTACATCAGTCTGACTGCGTACCCCTAGCTGGCGTAAATCCACCACCAGGCGGTCATCCCGTATCCGCCGCCTCACCAGGGCGATATTGACCATCAGGGTTTCCACAAATCCGTCCCGGGGACCCCGAATCAAGGCCTCAGTAGCTGGTTCAGTGATGCTGCGGGCTGACCAGCCCCGGGTGGAAACAATCAGACAGTGGGAACAATTCTGCAGCAGAACCAGGGTATCCCCGGCCAGCAATGCTGTGACGGCCTTGTTCACATCTTCCTCCCGTTTAACTCCGCCAGCACTGAGTAAATGGTCCATGACTTTTTCCAGCCCAAAGGTGCCGCGAAATTCCCGGCCTGCGGGGTAGTCAGTGGACAGAATTACCAGTGGTTTCAGCACCTGTTCCTGCAAAGTGGTTTTGTCCGTCAGGCCATCCACATAAAGCAGGGCTCCCCTGGCCCCACTGGCCCCAATGGTAAAGTTACGCCAGATTATATCCTTCCCTTCCCCCAGCCGTTCTTTTAGAAGTTGCAAGTTTTTCTCCAGATCGGCACCAAACTTTGCAGCTACCATGTATCCCTCCCCCTTTCCTCTGTTTATGTATTTTGCTACTTTGCGCCAGATAGTATGCAGGCAAAGGAAAAGGGACAGTCCCTCAACTGTCCCCATCTGCTCAGATAACTTCTATTGTCCAACTGGCAGAAAAAAGCTCCTGAACCGGCTTGTAGGCCAGTCAGGAGCCTTTTCCCTATCAGTGAGCTGTCCGCCTAACCGTTGAGCTATCGAGAAAAGCCAGCCACTCCTGAAAAACTTCCTGCCGCCGCCGGTCTTTTTCCCGGCCAATGCATTCCATCAGGAAGTCCAGTTCCCTGTTGTCCAGTTCTTCTAACTGTTTGCGGATGGCTGCTACCCGCTCGCTTTCGTAAACGATTTTCATCTATGCACCTCTCCTCGACCTGACTTGTTACCGCAATATTATTCGTCGAGAAGAGGCAAAATCCTTCAGGTATTTTAAACCAGCTGCTGGCTCAGCTGTTGTTCCACCAGACTGTATACCAGCTGTAAGGCAGCATCAGTTCTGGCGGGATCCTTGCCCCCGGCCTGGGCCATATCCGGCCGGCCCCCGCCACCGCCACCGGCGGCTCTGGCCACTTCCCGGATGATATTGCCGGCATGCAGGCCCCGGCCCAGCAGGTCTCTGGTTACCATGGCGACAAAATTGACCCGTTCCTGGCTGGTTGCTGCCAGTACGACCACACCGCTGCCCAGCTTATCCTTGAGTAAATCTCCCAGATTGCGCAGGGACTCGGCATCAGGTACTGCCACCCGGGCTGCCAGTACCTTGACATCCCGTACCTTGCTGACCTGATTCAGCAAGTCAGCCACTTCCCGTACGGCCAGCTGCTGTTTCAGCTGCTCGACCTCCTTCTCCAGTTCCTTGATCTGAGCCTGAACCTGTTCGGCCCGGCGTACCAGTTCAGCAGGCTGGGTTTTCAGCACTGCTGCTAACTGTTCCAGCTCTTCTTCCTGCTGACGGACCAGAGCCAGTACCCCGGTACCGGTTACCGCCTCAATCCGGCGCAAACCGGCACCAATCCCGCTTTCGGAGATGATTTTGAAGAGCCCGATCTGGGCGGTATTGGTCAGGTGAGTGCCCCCGCACAATTCCAGGGAGTAGTCCCCCATTGCTACCATTCGAACCACATCGCCGTATTTTTCCCCGAAGAGCGCAGTAGCCCCCCGCTCTCTGGCCTCAGCCAGGGAACATTCTTCTGTACTTATGGGCAGAGCCGCCAGGATCTGAGCATTTACCTCATCTTCAATGCGCCGCAGTTCCCCGGCAGTCACAGCCTGCAGATGGTTGAAGTCAAAGCGCAAACGGTCAGGAGCTACCAGAGACCCGGCCTGATTGACATGGTCTCCCAGCACCTGCTTCAGAGCCTTATGCAACAGGTGGGTAGCACTGTGGTTGCGGGCAGTAGCCAGCCGGCTCTCCCGGTCCACCCTGGCCTCTACCAGCATACCTTCCCGAATAACCCCCTCTTCCACTTCCCCGATGTGGACAATCAGGCCATTGACAGACTTCCTGGTGTCAGTGACGCGCACCTTCAGGTCAGGAGCTGTGATCCAGCCCCTGTCCCCTACCTGACCGCCGCTTTCAGCATAAAAGGGGGTTTCATTGAGCACGATCTGCACTTCCTGACCGGAAGCAACGGTCTCTACCTGCTGTTCCTCCACAATGAGAGCCACCACGTTGGCGGTAGCCTCTAAATGCTGATAACCCAGAAAAGGAGTAGCCCCCATTTTATTGCCCAGTTCAGCCCAGAGTTCCTGCACCCTGGTCAAATAAGCCCCCTCTCCCCGGGCAGCGCGGGCCCGTTCCCGCTGTTCTGCCATGGCCCGGGCAAAGCCTTCCTTATCCACTGTCAGTCCATGTTCGGCAGCAGCATCTTCAGTCAAATCCAGGGGGAACCCGTAAGTATCGTAGAGCAGGAAAGCCTGTTGACCGGAAATCTCCCGGCCCCCGGCGGCCTTGATTTCGGCAATCATTTGCTCCACCAGGGCCATGCCTTCATTCAGTGTGACATGGAAACGTTCTTCTTCCAGTTTGATCACCCGGGCGATATAATCGGCCTTTTCCCGCACTTCCGGATAGGCATCCCCCATCTCCCGGGCTACTACCGCCACCAGTTCATACAGGAAAGGACGGTTAATCCCCAGGATCTTGCCGAAGCGTACCGCCCGGCGCAAAATGCGGCGCAGCACATAGCCCCGCCCTTCATTGGAAGGCAATACCCCATCCCCCACCAGGAAGGTACAGGAACGGGCATGGTCAGCGATAACCCGGAAGGGGAAACCCCGTTCATCCCGCTGGTAGGGTTGTCCACACATTTCTTCCACAGCTTTGATATAGGGCAATAAGAGGTCGGTTTCGTAATTGGAACTGACATTCTGAATAACAGAAGTAATCCGCTCCAGACCCATGCCTGTATCAATTGAGGGCCTGGGCAGAGGGGTCATAGTACCATCAGCATCCCGGTTGTATTGCATAAAGACCAGGTTCCAGATTTCCAGCCAGCGGTCACAATCACATTTGCCGATAAAGCATTCCGGGGCATCACAGCGAAACTCTTCCCCGCGGTCAATCAGGATTTCTGAACAGGGACCGCAAGGCCCGGTGTCGCCCATGGCCCAGAAATTGTCCTTTTCCCCCAGCCGGATGATTTTTTCCGGCGGCAAACCGGCGATTTCCTGCCAGAGCTGGAAGGCTTCCTCATCATCCAGATAGATGGTAGCATAGAGGCGCTCTTTGGGTAAACCCAGCTCCTCGGTGAGAAACTCCCAGGCAAAGCGGATGGCATCCCGCTTGAAGTAGTCCCCGAAGGAGAAGTTGCCCAGCATCTCAAAGAAGGTATGATGGCGGGCTGTGCGCCCTACCGTATCCAGGTCATTGTGCTTGCCCCCGGCCCGCACGCACTTCTGAGCGGTAGTAGCCCGCCGATAGGGTCGCTGCTCCAGCCCTAAGAAGACATCTTTAAACTGGTTCATGCCGGCATTGGTAAAGAGCAAGGTGGGGTCATTGTGCGGCACCAGCGACGAGCTGGCAATGCGGGCATGGCCCTGCCGCTCAAAATAGGACAGAAATTTTTCCCGAATCTGGTTTCCTGTCAGCATCTGTGTCTCTCCCTTCCTGACTTGCACTATTAAAAGAAAAAACTCTCACCCCCACAGGGACGAGAGTTCCTCTCGCGGTACCACCCTGGTTACCGGCCCAAACCGGTCACCTCATGGAAAGCCAGGCTTTCCTGGCTGTAACGGGCCCCCCGGGCCCGGTCCTCCCGGGCCGGCTCCGGACTGGCTGTCACCCGCTCACGCCAGAAACCTTGCAGCCTGAGGGTTTCCTCTCTGTTGACGGAGTGATGGGCAACTCGGTCCTTCTTCGCCTTTGCTCTCAGTCATGATGGAATATTGTAGCATAAAGATGGGATAATTGTCAAACTGGTTATCTTGATATGCTTTTTGCGATGTACCCTTTTTCAGAATGAAAATTGCTAAAAATATTATAAATAAATTTTTTTAAACATTATCATTCAGTTGTTTAGCAAGGATAACGGTATCTCT
>NZ_BDLQ01000009.1:0-71151 GCF_002049255.1 Carboxydocella sp. ULO1
AGAGATACCGTTATCCTTGCTAAACAACTGAATGATAATGTTTAAAAAAATTTATTTATAATATTTTTAGCAATTTTCATTCTGAAAAAGGGTACATCGCAAAAAGCATTGTTAAAAATATACTTGCCAAATAGGAATAGTGGGGTTATAATTGTTAGCAACAACTAATGCAAGTACACACTTTCACATATCGGAAAGGAGTCTGGCAATGACTATGCAAACAAAACCCCGTATTCTGATTTTGGGCGCAGGCTATGCAGGCATGATTTGCGCCAAAAAGCTCTCCAAAAAACTGCCCCCCGAACAGGCGGAAATAATCCTGGTCAATAAACACTCTTACCATCAGTTTCTGGCGCAAATCCATGAACCCGCCGCCGGACGCAATGATTTTGAAGATGTGCGGGTAGAAATCGCAGAAGTGCTGGATTTAAACCGGGTCCGGTTTCACAAGGGGATTGTCTCCAGCATAGATCGGGAACGCCAGCAAGTACACCTGAGTGATGGCACTGTCCTCAGCTATGATTATCTGATTATCGCTCTGGGCAGTGAGCCAGAGTATTTCGGCATTCCCGGCCTGGCTGAAAATGCCCTGACCTTGCACAGTTTAAATGGGGCCCGCTTGATCCATACTCACATTGCCAACGCCCTGGCCCGCTACAAAGCTGAGCCGGAGCAAAAACACCTGCTGACCTTCGTCATCGGTGGCGCCGGGTTTACCGGGGTAGAACTGGCTACTGAGCTGGCCGACTGGTTGCCGGAACTGGCCCGTCGCTATGATATCCCGGTCGAAAAAACCAAAATCATTAATATCGAAGCTGCTCCCTGTGTTTTGCCGGGCAATGATGCCTTCCTCTGTGAACAGGCAGCTCAAATTATGGCCGCCAAAGGCATCGAACTTATAACCCAGGACCCCATTCATCACGTGGAATCCGAGCTGGTTTGTCTTAAATCAGGCCGGCAAATCCACACCGGTACCATCATCTGGACCGGCGGCGTCCGGGGCAATCGTGTCGTCGAAGCGAGCGGCTTCCCTGTTCAGCGAGGCCGTACCCCTGTGGATGCATTTAACCGGGCCCAGGGCTGGGAAAACATTTTCGTCATCGGTGACTGTTCTTTGCCATTCGGTCCGGAAGGAAAACCTCTCCCCCCTACTGCTCAGGTCGCTTTACAGCAAGCTGAGCATGTAGGGGAAAACCTGGTTAACTTGCTGACAGGGCAACCCCTTACTCCCTTCCGATTTATTCATCGGGGAGTGGTAGCGTCCCTGGGACGCCGTTATGCTGTGGGTAAGGTCAAAAAATACCGGGCCACCGGCCTGATCGGTCATATTCTGAAAGAAGCAGTAGCTATCCGCTACCTCTATAAACTGGGAGGATTGCCCCTGGTCATCAAAAAAGGCTTGCTCGCCTAACGGAGCAAGCCTTTTTTATTTCTGAAAGGATAGCTGCAAAACCACAATTTCCGGCTGATTGCCTATGCGGAAAGGTGGCCCCCAGGTACCATAGCCAGAAGACACTACCACCTGCAACGAACCTTTGCGATAATAGCCCCAGTCCACCTCATAGATACGACTGGTTAAATAATTATTAGGCCAGAGCTGACCGCGATGGGTATGTCCGGAGACCTGCAGGTCTATACCTGCCATTAAACTTTCCTCCAGTTGCCGGGGTTGATGGTCCATCAGCAGCATGGGTTTATGGCGGTCCAGGTTCTTGATTATTTCCGCCAAGGGTTTTCTTTTTTTACCGGTAAATCGTTCCTTTACCTGATCTTCCCGGCCAATCAGGTAGAGACTGTTTGCTACGAATACAGCCTCATCCCTTAATACGGTAATGCCTGCTTCCCTTAAGGCTGCCACTGCTCTTTCCGCTTCACCTCCGATATATTCATGATTACCGGTGACAGCATAAACCCCATAGCGGGAATGAAGCTGGCGAAAGGCATCCGCCATCTTTTGTTCGATAAAAGGAGCGGTATCTTCATCAATAATATCTCCTACTAGTAACACCAGGTCCGGCTTGATGGTATTGATTTGCCGGACAGCCTGTTCCAGACGCTGTTTGTGATTGATCCGTCCCAGGTGCAGGTCGCTGAGCATAACGACCTTCAAGCTGTCCAGTTGCCCACCTGGCTTATTGATATTGACCGCATAGGTACGCACCACTGGCTGGCGGGCATTGTAAAAACCGTAGACTAACAGCCCGACAATAAACAGAAAAAGCCCCAGGCCTAGAATAGGTGTCAGCGAATTCGGCCATAAACCCATCCGTCCCAGTACAAATTTAATCAGATCAAAAATAATTAAGCTCAGGAGTAAATAATAAAATGCTCCCATCCACCAGGATCCCAGCATAGTAAATCCCCAGCTGTCCAGCCAGGGTAAAAACCTTTTGCCCAGTCTTCCAATTAGATAGGCAAGCGCCAGTAACCAGAAAACAACCCAGTAAAACTTTCTGTCCAGCCAGGGGAGCCAGTAACTGAACAGCAGCCAGCCCCGCCGGCCAACGTAATAATTAAGCAAAACATAGATGCTTAAAAAAATGGCAAGAAAGATATAGAAACCATTATGGCGCACCAACTGCCACTCCTTGTAACAACATTTTCGCATCTAGCCCCTATATTGTGCCATAAATTTTAAAGAGATACAAGAGGAGGAAGGGATATGAATGGTATCTATATCTCCCTCTCTGTCCGCAAACTTTATCTCCTGCAAAATGGCAAGCCCCTGGCCATCTACCCTATTGCCATCGGCAAACCCCAGACTCCGACCCCGCAGGGGAATTTTCGTATACTGGAGAAAATAATCAATCCCGGGGGCATCCTGGGCAGCCGCTGGCTAACCTTTCATTTCGTCCCCCGGGGTAAATACGGTATTCATGGTACTAACAATCCCGCTTCAATCGGCCTGGCCGTTTCCAATGGCTGTGTGCGCCTCCACAATCAGCATATCGAAGAGCTTTTTTCCCGGGTTAGCATCTGGACCCCGGTCTGGATTCGTTCTGAGCCCTGGTCGGAACTGGCAAAGTAAGCGGCGATTTTTTCCTGAGTCAGGGAATTTTTTAAAAAAGCCATGAAGCTAGCTGCTGCTGCAAATTCCCTTTCCGGATAATTTGCCCAGAGCTGGTATTCCCCCTGAAAGCCTATAACCTTAAGCTCTTGCAGCAGCATATTAGCCTGGTAATAAGCCAGAGTCACCCTTTTCGGCACCAGGGCTACGCCCTGTCCTGTTCTGGCAGCTGTTAAAACAGCATCCAGACTGTCCAGAGTGATGACCTGACTGCAATTAATGTTATGTTTACCCGCAACCATAGCAAAAGGATAACTTGCTTTTAGCGTAAAAATCCGTTGGCGGGCAAGTTCATAAAAATTAATGGTTTTTAGACTGGCAAGGGGATGTTTTTTAGCTGTCAGCAGAACTAGTTTATCTCGATAAACTGCTTCGCCTGTGTACTCCGGGATCTTCAGTCTTTCAGCACTGATAACCAGAATATCTTTACTGGCGGTTAGAAAATCCAGGGATCCCTCCACCTGTTCAACAGGGACCCGTGGATAAATCTTCTTAAAATTTTCCAGTAACCAGGTCAGAAAAGGGCCTTTAATCATGCTGGCAATCCTTAGCCTCTGTTTTGCCTGCTGGCAGCTGAGTTTACACAAATCCAGCTGGGCCTTCTCCCAGAGCTGAAGCAACTCCCGTCCATAAAGTTCCAGCAAAATACCGGCTTCTGTTAATTCCAGATTTTTTTTGCCCCTGATCAGCAGTCTGGTATTCAGCCTTTCCTCTAGCACCTTAATCTGTTTGGTAACTGCTGGCTGGGAAACTCCCAATCTCTCAGCTGCTTCCGTTAAATTCCTGCATTCAGCCACTACTACCAGCGTTTTTAAATAATCCAAATTCATCGAATTTCACCTCAATCGTCGATTGGGGCCTAGCAGTTTAATCTCTTCTACCATTTCCCGGGTAGTAGAAGCGAATTTTTGCCCTTCCGCTCCTGATATCCAGCGGGCTCTCAACCGACCCGGTTCATAGCCTACATATTCCAGTAATCGCTTGAAAATCAAAAATCTTCTGCGCGTGAAATAGTTACCAGTAGCATAATGACAATCACCCGGATGACAGCCAGCCACCAGTACCCCATCGGCCCCATGCTGAAAAGCTTTAAGAATAAATTGCGGATTTACCCTGCCGGAACAGGGCACCCGGATGACCCTGACATTAGGCGGTTGTTGCAAGCGGCTAATCCCTGCCAGGTCTGCCCCGGCATAACTACACCAGTTACAGCAAAATCCAATGATTTTAGGCTGCCATTCCTTTACTGACATGCCCAGACCACCTCCGCCAGCAATTGCTCATTGGTGTAACCACTGAGATTCAACGCCCCGGAACGACAGGCAACGGTACAGGCACCACAGCCCTGACAGAGCCCTTTATTTACCATAGTCACCCATCGCCCCTGGCTTTCCTTGAACTCTAAAGCATGATAGGGACATATGCTTTGACAATGCATACATCCTGAACAAAGCTGCTCATTTACTTCTGCAACCATCGGATTGGTTACCAGATGTTGCTGGGCAAAGAGGGCTGTTACTTTGCTGGCCGCTGCACTGGCCTGCGCCACTGTGTCCGGGATATCTTTGGGCCCCTGACAGCAACCGGCTAAAAATATGCCAGCAGTATTGGTTTCAACTGGCCTCAATTTGGGGTGAGCTTCCATGTAAAAGCCATTGCTGTCCGCAGCGAAGCTGCAAATCTGGGCCAGCTGTTCCGCACCGGCAGCCGGTACCATTCCGGTAGCCAGAACCACCAGATCAGCCGCGATTTCTACCTTCTGCCCGCTGAGGGTATCTTCACCCCAGACGATCAATCTGTTATCTCGTTCATAAATTTTGGCGACTCTGCCACGCAGGTAATTAACCCCATATTCCTCTACTGCCCTCAGGTAAAATTCCTCATACATCTTACCAGCAGTTCGCACATCCATATAAAAGACATAGACCTCCGCTGACGGGATTTTTTCCTTGATTTGCATTGCATGTTTGGCAGTATACATGCAACAGGCTCTGGAACAATAACTCTTGCCTTTCCGGTAGTCCCGGGAACCGACACATTTGACCAGAACCACACTCCGGGGAACTTTACCGTCAGAAGGCCGCAGGATTTTGCCGCCGGTAGGTCCGGATGCATTTAACAGGCGTTCCAGTTGTAAACCGCTGATGACATCCTGGTATCTACCCCCGCCATATTCCTCATATCTGGTCCAGTCAAAAAGCTCATAACCGGTAGCTACCACAATCGCTCCTACCTGTTCCTGGATCAATTCCTCCTGTTGAGTGTAATCAATAGCTCCATTGGGACAAATTTTAGCACAGAGACCACATTTATTTTCCTGAATTTTACGGCAATTTCTAGCATCGATAACCGGTTTATTGGGTACAGCCTGGGGAAAAGGTCTATAAATGGCTGTTCGCATGCTCAGGCCCTGTTCAAATTCACTGGCTACCTTGCTCGGGCACTTACTTTCACAAATGCCGCACCCGGAACATCTGGCCAGATCTATATACCGTGGTTTCTGGTGAACGGTAACAGTAAAATTGCCCAGATAGCCCTCAACCTTAGCTACTTCCGCCAGAGTATAAATTTTTATCTTTGGATGCTGGGCTGCCTCCACCATTTTTGGTGTACATATACAGGCTGAACAGTCCAGGGTAGGAAAAGTTTTATCCAGAGCTGCCATTTTACCACCAATGGTTGGCTCTTTTTCTACCAGTACGACTTCATAGCCGTGTTCAGCAATATCCAGAGCAGCTTGCAACCCGGCTATTCCGCCCCCTATCACCAGTGCTCTTTTATTTATAGGCAAAAAATCTTCAAACAACGGTTTGGCCCGACTAACTTTGGCAATGGCTTTTTTGACCAGGGCAATAGCCTTTTCTGTGGCCAGCTGGGGTAGATGAGAATGAATCCAGGAACAATGTTCGCGCAAATTAGCCATTTCCAGCATATATGGATTCAAACCAGCTCGCTTCAGGGTTTTACGGAAGGTAAGCTCGTGCATGCGTGGAGAGCAGGAAGCAACTACCACCCGTTCCAAACCATGCTCCTGGATAGCCGAAATGATCATCTGTTGCCCTGGTTCAGAGCAAGTATACTTGTGATCTGTTGCCAGCACTACTCCTGGCAATGAACGTACAGCTTCCACCACTTGCGGTACATTCACAACACCACCGATATTGGACCCACACCAGCAGACAAACACTCCAGTTTTCCCCATTATTCCATCCCCTTATCAACAATGCTCTGTTAAATTATACAATAACTTATTATTATCTGGCTAATAACTTTTTGTTATAATCAAGTTAAAAAAAATACCGGTAACAGTACCGGTATGGAGGGGAGAGTTGGAATCGAACCAACCCCCGGACGGGTTACGTCCAGGCCGAGCGGATTTGCAGTCCGTGGAGGGACCCAGCCCCCTTCTCCCCGCTCATATTATACCCAATTATTACTTATGATAAAAATAAAAATTAGTTATCGTAAATTGTTCCAGCTTTCCTGGCTGTATTTTTCCGCTACCAGCATTGCTGCCTGTGCCTTTTCCTGCTCTGTAAGCAAACCCGTTTGCAGTTCTATACCCAGGCCCTGGCTAAAGCCAGCTGTAAAGGCATTTACCAGTTCCTCATATTCCGGTTCCCGTCCCAGAATCGCACCAATAGTGATAGCCCGCTGGTGAAAATTACTGAGCAGCCGCCTCCGCATTTCTTCACTGGGAAAGCGGAGACAGGCGAAAAGTTTCTCCGTCTCCAGCCGCACCAGGATGGAACCGTGCTGCAAAACCACTCCCTGTTTGCGGGTCTGGGCACTGCCCACTAATTTTTTGCCCTCTACCGTCAGTTCATACCGGGAAGGAGCATCAAAACAGGCTGAAGAAGCCGGTTCTGTTCCGCTTTTACCTTCTGCCAGACATGCATCGATCCCCAGATTTTTTAAACCTGTCAGCAGACCCCGGGAAATCTTTAAATATGATTCCAGAACTGAACCGCTAACCGCCGGATGGTCCTGCGGGGCTATCAGGCTATAGGTCAGCTCATGTTCATGAAGAACCGCTCTGCCTCCAGTCAGGCGGCGCACTACTTTTACTCCCAGCCGCTGACAGGCAACCAGGTCCACTTCCTGTTGCAGCCGCTGAAAATACCCCAGGGACAGCCCGGGAGGCTGCCAGGCATAAAAGCGCAGGGTAGGAGGAACCTGGCCAGCAGCTACTGCTTCCAGAATGGCTTCATCCACGGCCATATTCCAGTAAGGGTCCATGCTGCCACTATCAATCAAGCGCCACTGCACTGTTCCTCCTCCTTCGGCTCAGTTTTCAGACTGCTGAAAAGGAAAGCCAGTTCCTGCTCTCTCTCTGCTTCAGTCAGCGGCCGGGGATAATTATACATAATACCCCCTGGTTTCTCATTATAATAGGGCCGGTTGCAATCTGGACAGCCACTGGTCTGGAATGCCCTGCCACAGGCCAGCCATTGCCGTAACTGCTCCCTGGCTCCCAGATAAACCAGGCGACCACTGGCAGTAAAAATCATTTGTTCTACCCTGACCAGTTTGTTTTTGATTAACCAGTGGGCAGCCTGGATGCGGCGATACTGGGCCAGCGGTGGTGGCGGCCGGTCTGCCAGAGCTGTACCCGGCACAGGGGTAAAGGCAAAAAGAGCCACTGTTATTCCCTGGTCGGTAAAACGCTGCAGCAGCTGGCAAATTTCTTCTTCCCGCTCTCCCAGGCCAACGATGAGATGAGTGCTAATTCGCCCCGGAAAAGTTCGGGCGGCAGCTTCGATAAAAGCCAGCTGTTCACCCCAGGAACCGCCCTTGATCTGGCTATAAAGTTCAGGATTGGCTACATCCAGAGGTAGTCCAATCCGTTCTACACCCGCAGCCAGCATTTCCTCCAGCCGAGCCATATCCATGCGTGTGCAGGAAAGGCAAATGGGCACATCGGTTTGCCGTGTCAGTTCTGCAATCATCTCCCGGGTTTGCAGCCAGGCCTCCCGGCTGTTAACCACTTGCAAACAGGTGCGTTTGATCTCCCCGGACTGAAAAGCAGCAGCAATCCGGGGCACCACTTCCTGCATCTGAAAACCCGGCCAGGTCACCCGGGAGAGGAGATCAGAACGGCTCTGGCTGTCCCGGCCTTGAGGACAGAAGCCACAGGAACGACTGCACTTTTCCCCCGCCATCAAATAGGCGGTGGTGGGAGGGGCATCGGTTTTAAGCTGTTTTAGCCCCAGTACATGGGCTGTACCCGCTGAAACCTTGATCATAGTACACAACACTCCTCCCCGTAGACTATCTCCAGTCCCAGGGTTTGCGCCAGCTGAACAGCTCCCGGGGTGGGCTGCACCAGCCGGTTGATCCCGGCCCTGATGGCCAGTTCGTCCAGCCGGGCCCGATATTTGCCTTTGGGCCGCATACACCCCAGGTGAATGGGCAAATTAGGAAAACGCAAACGGGCCTCGCTCAGCAAATCCACCACTCGTTCTAAGGGCGGCGGCTGACGATCGGCATAGCGGGTGCCGGGAGTCGGGGTAAAGACTATAAAAACCAGTCCCTCGGTCCCCAGCTCGGCCAGCAAATCCAGCGCTCTTTCTTCCCCGCTTTCCTCTCCTCCGCGCAAACCGATACAAATATGGGGCAAAACTCTGACCTTTTGCCTGAGAGCCTGATAGACCCGGACATAATCTTCCACCGTTTTTTCCAGGCCCAGGGCTTCGCGGATGGTAGCATCATCAGCAACAAAATCAAAGGAAACCACATCAGCAATCCGGGCCAGAGCTGGAATTTCCTCCTCATTCACCAATCCCACATGCATGTTGTAGCGGCTCTTTCCTTTGGCCTGGAGCAGTAGATCCAGCTGGCGGGACCAGGGGACCCGGCCCTGACCATCACAGCCGCCGCTAATCAGATAGCTTTTAGCTTGCCCTAAGATTTCTGGTTTCAAAGCAGCCATCTTTTCCAGATAATGCCCACCGCAATGACTGCAATTCAGGGCACATTCCTTGCCGGTCACACTTACCCCTTTGGTTGCATGGGGGCGGTCAAAATAAATTCTGGGGGGAAAATGGGCCTGGCGCACTTGCCAGGCCGTTTGTAATTTCTTTTCCATTATTGACCATCCCATTTCAATACAGGCTGTCTGGCCGCCCGGGCTTCATCTACCCGACCAATGGGGGTAGTATGGGGAGCTGATGTCAGCAGCTCCGGATTTTCCTCCGCTTCCCGGGCGATTTTGATCATACTGGCAATAAATTCATCCAGAGTCTGTTTGGACTCCGTTTCTGTGGGTTCGATCATCAGGGCTTCCTCCACGATCAGCGGGAAGTAGACCGTAGGCGGATGATAGCCATAATCCAGTAACCGTTTGGCTATATCCATAGTTCTGACACCATAAGGTTTTTGCTTTTTGGAATTGAGCACAAATTCGTGTTTGCAAATCCTGTCAACAGGAAGATAATAATGCTGTTTCAGCTGACTGAGCAAGTAGTTGGCATTAAGTACAGCATTTTCGCTGACAGCCTTCAGGCCTTCTCCGCCCAGAGCCCGCATGTAAGTATAGGCCTTAACTGCCACCCCGAAGTTGCCATAGAAGGAACGCACCTTACCAATGGACTGGGGTCGGTCATAATCCAGGCGGTAACCATCCTCGCCTTTCACTACAACCGGTACAGGCAGGAAAGGTGCCAGGAAATCCCGCACTGCTACCGGACCGGAACCAGGGCCGCCGCCCCCGTGGGGAGTGGAAAAGGTCTTATGCAGGTTAAAGTGCATTACATCAAAGCCCATATCTCCCGGCCGAGCAATTCCCATAATGGCATTGGCATTGGCCCCATCATAGTAGAGCAAACCGCCTTTGCTATGCACGATTTCCGCAATTTCCCGGATGTTTTCTTCAAACAAACCCAGAGTGTTGGGGTTGGTCAGCATTAAGGCAGCGACATGCTCATCCATCACCTTTTTCAGGGCTTCCACATCCACACAGCCCCGCTCATCGGATTTCACCGCTACCACTGAATAGCCGCAAATGGCGGCAGTAGCCGGGTTGGTGCCATGGGCGGAGTCAGGAACAATCACCCTGGTGCGTTTATCCCCCCGGCTCTCATGGTAGGCCCGGATGATCATCATCCCGGTATATTCCCCGTGCGCCCCCGCTGCCGGTTGCAGGGTCACTGCCGGCAAACCGGCGATTTCCGCCAGATACTCCTGGGTCTGGTACAGCAACTCCAGAGCCCCCTGGATCGACTCCTCCGGCTGATAGGGATGCAGCCAGGCAAAACCGGGTAAGCGAGCGGTATTTTCATTGATTTTAGGATTATATTTCATCGTACAGGAGCCCAGGGGATAAAAACCAGAATCCACCCCGTGATTGAGACGGGAAAGCTCGGTGAAATGGCGAATGACTTCCACTTCACTCACTTCCGGCAAGCCCTTTACTTCTTCTCTTAATTCCACTCCCGGTAACAGTTCAGCCAGCTCCCGGGCAGGTACATCACAATCCGGCAGGGGATGACCAACACAACCAGGGCGGCTGAGCTCAAAAATCAGTTTGGCCATCTTACTTCACCTCCCCCAGCACTGCGATCAGACGGTCTATTTCCTGCCTGGTTCGTTTTTCAGTGGCTGTCCACAGCTGGGTACTGGTCAGTTCGGGATAAACCCACTCCAGATCCAAACCGCCAATAAATTTGTGGGCCAGCAACTTTTCATTGATCCGCCGGGGCGATTGAGGAGTCTTGATAGCAAATTCCCGGAAAAAGGGTGCTGTAAAGGCTGGTGCAAAGCCGGGAAGTTTTTTCATTTCCTCAAAGAGATAGTGGGCCTTTTGCACATTCAATTCGGCAACTTTCCTAACCCCCTGCTTGCCCAGCAAACTCAGGTGAATAGTGGCAGCCAGCGCACAGAGAGCCTGGTTGGAACAAATGTTGGAGGTAGCTTTTTCCCGGCGAATATGTTGTTCCCGGGCCTGCAGGGTGAGAACAAAAGCCCGCTGGCCCCGATTGTCAACGGTCTGTCCGACAATTCGGCCCGGCATCCGTCTTACCATCTCCTCTTTCACAGCCATAAAGCCAAAAGAAGGTCCGCCAAAACTGGGAGGATTGCCCCAGGGCTGGCCATCACCAACCACGATATCCGCACCATATTCACCAGGAGGAGTCAAAAGTCCCAGGGAAATGGGGTCAGCGATAACCACAAATTTGGCCCCAGCCTGTTTGGCCATCTCACCAATCCTCTCGCCCTGCTCCAGACAGCCAAAGAAGTTAGGTTGCTGGATAATCACCACCCCAGCCAATGTATCCAGTTGTTCCTGTAACGCAGCTTCAGAGGTTACTCCGTCTTCATAGGGGATTTCCACCACTTCCAGCCCCTGGCCCCGGGCATAGGTCTTCACCACGGCCCGGTATTCAGGATGAACGGCAGTGGAAATCAGAATCCGCGGCCGGCGGGTGGCTGCACAGCCCATCAGGGCCGCTTCCGCCGTGGCTGTAGCCCCATCATACATAGAAGCATTGGCCACATCCATGCCAGTCAACTGGCAGATCAGGGTCTGGAATTCAAAAATCGCAGTCAGCGTCCCCTGGCTTATTTCCGGCTGATAGGGAGTATAGGCTGTGTAAAACTCGGAACGCAGGAGAATATGATCTACGGCACCGGGAATATGATGGTCATAAACCCCTGCCCCCAGGAAGGATACATATTCCTGCAGGCTGGCGTTTTTGGCAGCCAGTTCCCGCAAATGGGCAGCTACTTCCATCTCGTTCTTAAACCCGGGAATCTGTAATGGCCGCTGCATTTTCACTTCCGCCGGAATGTCAGCAA
Source organism: Carboxydocella sp. ULO1 (assembly GCF_002049255.1). Taxonomy (NCBI): domain Bacteria; kingdom Bacillati; phylum Bacillota; class Clostridia; order Eubacteriales; family Clostridiales Family XVI. Incertae Sedis; genus Carboxydocella; species Carboxydocella sp. ULO1. Next base: position 11,864 of record NZ_BDLQ01000009.1, read on the forward strand.
ACAAGTCCTCAATACTGTTCACTCCCATAGCGGCCAGCATTTCCCGCCGCTCAGCCTCGGTATGCGGTATATACATGCGGTTATGCCCCCTCGCTCTTATTCGTTGGCCAGCAATTCTTCGTATTCGTCAGCAGTCAGCAATTCCGCCGGTTCTTCGCTGATTTCCACCTTGACCATCCAGGCAGCATAGGCATCTTCATTGATTTTTTCAGGGGCGTCGATAAGCTCCTGGTTTACTTCCACCACTTTGCCGGTTACCGGAGCGTAGATGTCGGAAACAGCCTTCACGGATTCCACAGTACCGAAACTTTCACCGGCAGTGATTTCAGTGCCCACCGGCGGCAAATCCACAAATACCACATCGCCAAGGGCTTCCTGGGCATGGTCTGTGATGCCGATAATCGCCATGTTTCCTTCAATTTTTACCCATTCATGATCTTTGGTGTACTTTAAATCTGCCAGCACTTTGCTCATACTCAATTACCTCCCTCTTTTATAAAAAGGCAAACTAACGATTTTTGCCTTTACTTCCTTGTTACGAATCATAACGGCTACTTCCTGACCAGTTTGGGCCACATCAGCAGCTATGAGGGCCATGGCCAGGTTTTTCCCCAGGGTTGGAGCCATGGTTCCGGATGTAACCATCCCAATTTCCTGGCCCTGATAAACTACGGGATAACCCTGCCGGGCAATGCCCCGCTCTACCATTTCCAGACCTACCAGCTTGCGCTTCAGTCCTGCTTCAGCCTGGGCCGTAAGAGCAGTCTTGCCGATGAAATCTTCCGGTTTATCAAGGGCGATGAATCTCTTCAGGCCAGCTTCCAGGGGTGTAATATCTTCGCTCAGTTCATGGCCATATAGAGGCATAGCAGCCTCAAAGCGCAGGGTATCCCGGGCCCCCAAACCGATAGGCTTAATACCCTTATCCTGTCCAGCCGTAAGCAGGGTTTGCCAGAGCTGCCTGGCCTGGTCCGGTGAACAATAAAGTTCCCAGCCATCCTCCCCGGTGTAGCCGGTGCGGGAGATAATACAGGGTATGCCCGCAACCTCACCTCGGGTGAACCAGTAGTAGCGAATAGCATCTAACTGAACGGGAGTAAGGGGCTTAAGGATCGCAGTAGCCTGAGGTCCCTGAATGGCCAGCTGGGCCACAGTATGGGAAATGTTTTCCACCTCCACTCCTGCCGGGGCCAGCTGCTTGATCCATTCATAATCCTTATCAGTATTGCCGGCATTGACTACAAGGAGATATTCCTCCGCATCCTCCTTGTATACCAGCAGGTCATCCACCGTGCCACCGTGTTCATAGCACATGGGAGAATAGAGGATTTGCCCTTTTGCTAACCTGGCCACCTGGTTGGGCAGCAACTTTTCCAGAAAGGCCAGGGCCCCGGGGCCTTTAACGGTAATTTCCCCCATGTGGGAGACATCAAAAAGACCTGCTGCCTGGCGGACGGTCTGGTGTTCATCGATAATGCCACTGTACTGAACCGGCATTTCCCAGCCCCCAAAATCCACCATCTTCGCTCCGGCGGCTATATGCAACTCATAAAGGGGAGTGCGTTTCAATTCTGCCAACAGGAACACCTCCTTAACATTAGTATGTGCCAATGGGGACAAATAAAAAGGACAGAGACAAGCCTTTTTGGCTTTTCTCTGTCCTGGTTACCTGAGAGATTACCCGCAATAGTTACGGGCTTCCCCTTGGGTGTTTCGGGCAACCTGGCAGTCTACCCGAAAGCTCTCCAGAGTGGGGTCTGAAGTCAGTTCTTTTGCCTGAGAGTTTTGATCTGCGGCCGCCAACCGCCCATCTTGCTCCTTCGGCGCCCTTTAAGGGTCTCTCCCGACCTCTTCCTCCCCCGTATATTCAGTTTCAAGGCAGGTCTCCATTTATAATATATTCGCCAACTAACCCGGAAGTCCTTCTTGATCTGACAAAAAATTTAGGCTATTCCGGGTTTCAATATAATGTAACTGTTTTTTATTGATTACTGCCCAGGCCTGTTCCCCTAATTGCAGCCGCAGCTGGTTATCTGCCCAGCCCCAAACTTCCAGTCCTTCACAAAGGAGACAATAGTAAACCCCATCCCAGTGTTCTTCCACATATTTTACCTTCCCAGGCCAAAGCCAGCTCTCACCGGCTACAGCCGGTTTGGCGCCGAGGATTCGCACGCACCGGGCCGGAATAGCCCCCAGACCGGGCGGCAGTTCCTTTAAACCCGGCAGACTTCCTCCGGTAGGCCAGAGATTTTCCACCCCAAAAAAACGAGCTATCGCCTCACTAGCCGGCCGTTCGGCCAGTTCCCGCACCGTTCCCACCTGAGCCATTTGCCCCTGCAACAGTACCAGCCCCCGGTCAGCCAGTAACGGCAATTCCCGAAAGTCATGGGTAATGAACAGGGTGGTGATGCCCGTTTCTTTCAATAACAGACGCAATTCCCGCAGGAGACGGCTACGGGTAGGTGCATCCACAGCGGCAAAAGGTTCATCCAGCAAGAGCACCTGGGGCTTAAGAACCAGGGCACGGGCCAGGGCTACCCGCTGAGCTTCCCCTCCACTTAAATCTTGAACTCGGCGCCGGGCCAGCTCCGTCAGGCCCAGCCGTTCCAGCCAGGGCCCGGCCAGCTGTTCCCGCTCCCGGGCAGATAGGCCACGAAATTTCAGCCCCAGGGTGACATTATCCAGTACGGTTCCACTGACCAGCAATGCCTCCTGAAAAACCAGGGTTACCGCCTGGCGCCATTGATAAGGGTCCCGGCCCGGGCCCCAGACCATTTCCCCGGCGCGAATGCTGCCCTGGCTGGGACAGAGGATCCCGGCCACTGTCAGCAGCAATGTACTTTTGCCTGCCCCATTGGGACCCAGCACCGCCATGATTTCCCCGGCTCCAAGCTCTAAGCGCGGCACGGCAAGTACCAGCTTACCCCCGCGCTTTACCTGTAGATTTTCCAGTAACAGCGGCCAGCCCATTTCAACCTCTCCTTTGCTGCAACAGGGTGAGCAGATAGGTTACTCCATAACTTAAAAATAGCAGAACAAAACTCAAAGCCATGGCCAGGCCAAAATTGCCTTTACTTACTTCCATTACTGTTGCTGTAGTTAAAACCCGGGTTTCCCCCTGGATATTGCCCCCTACCATCATGGAAGCACCTACTTCCGAAACCACTGCCCCAAATCCTGCCATCACTGCTGCCAGCAGGGAATAACGGGCCTCCTTTAACAGGATCCCGATAATATGTAAAGGACTCGCCCCTAAAGATTGCAGCTGCCAGACCAATTTGGGGTTAATCTGTTGAATGGCGGCCATAGTCAACCCCACAATGATAGGAGCAGCAATCAAAGTCTGAGCGATAATCATGGCGGCAGGGGTATAGAGAAGATGAAAGAAACCCAGGGGCCCATTACGCCAAAGCAAAATGGTCACCAGCAGACCAGCTACCACCGGCGGCATACCCATACCGCTGTTAACCAGAGTCACCAGCAAGCGCCGCCCCCGAAAATCCCCTAAAGCCAGGTACACACCCAGGGGAATCCCTATGACAAGACTTAAGATAGTAGCTGTGCCTGAAACCCGCAAAGAAAGGGCAATAATGGCCCAGGTTTCCCGGTCCCCCTGGAACAATAATTTCAGCGCCTGAACCATCCCTTCCCAGATCAATTCCATCCCTTGCACCTACTTTGTTACTGTTTTATAGCATCAGGATAAAACAGGGGCTGGCCATATTTATCCACCCCAAACTGGCCGATCAACTTCTGGGTGTCCGGTTTAAGTAAAAAGGCGATAAAAGCTCGAGCTCCTTTAGCATTAACTTTGGGATATTTGTCAGGATTTACTGCCATGACATGGTAGATATTCTTTAACTCATTACTGCCCTGGACCAAAATCTCCAAATTCAACTTGTCTTTTAAGGCCAGGTAAGTGCCCCGGTCTGTAATTGTATAACCCCGTTTTTCTGCAGCCACACTCAGGGTTTGTCCCATCCCGCTGCCAGTAGACTGATACCATTTGCCGGCAGGTTTTATTCCTACCTTTTCCCATATTTTTTGTTCAAACTTGTGGGTACCGGAATTATCCCCCCGGGATAAGAATAGAGCCTGCTGCTGAGAGATAGCTTTGAGTGCCTCTTTTATTTCTTTTCCTTTAACTCTGGCCGGGTCCTCTGCTGGGCCAACCAGGATAAAGTCATTGTGCATTACCAGAGAGTAGTCAGTCACAATCCCTTTATCCACCAGCTTTTGTTCAGATGCCGGTGCGTGAGTCAACAGGACATCAGCTTCTCCTCTTTCTCCCATAGCCAGAGCCTGACCAGTTCCTACCGCAATTGTTTTGACATTATATCCAGTTTCTTTTTCAAAAGCAGGTATCAACACATCCAGCAAACCTGAATCCTGGGTGCTGGTAGTAGTAGCCAGGATCACATCTTTGTTACTTTTTTCTGCTATTGTATTTTTAGCCTTTTCCTGCTGGGAACCGCAACCAGTTAAACTGGCGATAAAAAGCATGATAACTGTAAATAAGATAGCAGTTCTCTTCATAAAACAATTTCCTCCCTCGTTCTGTTAAAATGTACATAACGCAGATAAAAAAATTAAAATGGCTTTCTTTGTTGCCAGTAACTGACAACCGCATTTATCTCTGCTGTCATTTGTTCAAAAAACAGTAAAAGTCTCTCCCCATCTCCAGTCAGACTCATTCCCCCTCCATTTTCTCCTCCAGTTTGCTTGTAAACCAGTTCCCGCTGTAAAACAGCTTCAGCTTTGCGCAGCCGGCCCCAGGCCTGGCGGTATGATATACCCAATTTCTGTGCTGCCTGGTTCAGAGAACCATACTGCTGTATAGCTTTAAGCAGTGCACACAATCCGCTCCCACCCACTGCCTTATCATCATAGACCAGCCACGCTTTCCAACGAACCTCCATCTTCTCGCCTCCACTGTTGGATAAAAATATATTCGGCAGGAAAAGGAAAATTCCTGCCGTTATTGAGCTAAATTAACATTATTTTTTTCAATTTTTTGACCGGCCCAGGCCAGGATCAAACATCCGCCCAGAAGAGACAGCAACCCTCCCAGCACTAATCCACCGGCAGCTCCAACATACGAGAGAATTGACAGAATCAGGATGGTAACCCCTAAACCCAGATGCCAGTGGGGGAAAAACAGAGCCAGTAATGATAAGGCCAGCAATCCCAGCCCCAGAACCATTCCGGCCCAGTAAAGCCCGCTCCCTGGCAAAAAAAGGACCGGAGCAATATCAATCCCAAACCAGATAACTAATATGCTCCCTAAAAGATTTAATACCGCCCCCAAAACAGGACGTTTCCGATTTTGCACCAGGATAAAGCCCCAGGAGGTAGTAGCAAGAATAGCCACAGGCCATGCCAGCCAGGGGTTAAAAGCAATTTCCGTTATCATTACACTTATTGCAGCCAGCAAGGGACGCCAGAGCATTTTTCCAGGCAACTCCATATACCAGCCTTTCAATTGCATCCTGTTAAGCCAGCAGGAAAAAATTCCGCTGTATAGCCAGCTGCCAGCTGTCATACCAAGAGCTATCCCTGCATATATATAATTTTGGGGCATCAAAGCCCCTCCGATCAACCCCAGGGTAATGGCCCCTTCGACACCGTAGGCAATCTGTTTATGAGGAAAATACCTGACCAGAATCATCATTGTTCCTATTCCAGCCATGGCACCAATGAGGGCCGAAACCAGGCCCAATTGCCACCACACCCCGCCTGCAAAAGCCCCAAGCAAGCCGCCCAGTATAATTGCCTGCATTTTAATTTTCATTTTCATCCCTCCAGGAAAAAAATAAGGAAGCCGGGCCTTCCTTAAATCAGTTATTCCAGGGGCTGCTATGCATGATATTGGCTGGCGCTACTTCCCTGTTATTGCTGTCGTAGAGATGCAAAGTCAGCTTCATGCCGGGAATGCTCATGGTTTTGGTGGACATATAGTGGGCATTGATTTTAGCCCTGGTCAGGGTAACAGAACTGGCTTTCATACCTATATCAGCTTTTTGGTCATCTCCGGTTACCAGGTTGGGGTGGTCAGTCCTCATATTCTCGTCCATCTGCAGATCTCCGAAATCAATTTGTTCCGCTTCAATATAATCGGCATTCATCAACAGCTGGGTACCGCTGACATATTTACTTTCAGTTGTATTGGCTTCCACTAATACCTGGACATAATTGGCCACCGGAAAACCCAGATGCGACAAATCTATATTCTTGTAAAGGCGCAGGCCCCAGATACTCACAGTATCCATGGTAGTCTGGGACTGGGGAAAAGCTGTCCAGCTTTCCTGTTCCTTATTGGACAAATTGGTATCGGCAACTGAAGGAATCAGTTCAAAATTGGTACCCGTGATTTTATCAGCTTCAATTACAAACCCACCCACTCCTGCCAGTGGCATGGCAGCAAATAGATTACCTGTATTGGCCAGAGTTACCAGTACGGAAAACAGACTGCCCAGTGTCAGTCCCAGGGACCAGAAAAATAATTTTTTGTTTAAATTCAGTACACTTAACATCTTCTCAACCTCCCTAACGCTATTTCTCCCGGCTTCCTCGGAATGAATCTTCATTCATATATATCTAAGAACAATTATACTTATCTGAATTTTTTACACTATATTTTTTTCCAAAAGGATAAATCTTCTGACTGAATGGTCATTTAAGTACACCGAACAGTAACACCGCTGGTCAGACAAAAAGAAACCACCCCGGTAATCCGCCTGGGGTAATTCAAAAAAAAGACCATGGCTAACACCATGGTCCCTAATCCAACTTCAAACTTCCAACCTCGAACCTCAACTAAACTACTTCCCCATAGATCAAGGTCGCCGGTGCCGGCTGCTGACAGCTGATGGTAAAAGCGGCTTTTACTTTAGCCATTACTTCCGCCAGCCGCCGTTCCTCGTTGACATGGAGCCAAACCAGTGGTTCGCCAGCCGCCACCGCCTCTCCTACTTTCTTGTTAACTACCAAACCAACGGCCAGATCCACTTTTGATTCCTTGGTCTCCCGGCCAGCCCCCAGCATGGTGGCTGCGATCCCTAGCTCCTCGGCTTCGATTCGCGCCACATAGCCATCCTGTTCTGCCAGGAGAGGAATTACCTTTTGGGCCTGAGGCAGGAGCTCAGGCTGGTCGATAACCCGGGGGTCACCGCCCTGGGCAGCTACCATTTCTTTGAATTTGGCCAGAGCCTGCCCATTCTGCAGCAGTTCCTCCAGTCTGGCCCGGGCTGCCGCCGGATTGGCAGCCTTCCCAGCCAGGGTGACCATGTGGGCTCCCAGAGTCAGGCAAAGTTCCCTCAAATCGGAGGGACCGCCGCCTCTTAAAGTTTCAATAGCCTCTTTGACCTCAAGGGCATTGCCAATCGCCCGACCCAGAGGCTGGTCCATATCGGTAATTACCGCTACTGTTTTTCGCCCTACCTCCTGGCCGATGGCCACCATGGCCCGGGCCAGGGCGAAAGAATCCTCCAGGGTTTTCATAAAGGCCCCGCTGCCGGTTTTAACATCCAGTACGATGGCATCTGCTCCAGCAGCAATTTTTTTACTCATAATAGAGCTGGCAATCAAGGGAATAGAATCCACAGTTGCCGTGACATCCCGCAGGGCATACAGCTTTTTGTCAGCCGGGGCCAGATTGCCTGTTTGCCCGACAACAGCCGCCCCAACTGTGTTGACATTGCGGATAAACTCCTCTTTATTCAGCTCTACACGGAAACCGGGAATGGAATCGAACTTATCCAGAGTACCACCGGTATGTCCCAGACCGCGGCCGCTCATCTTGGCTACCGGTGCCCCGGCTGCTGCTACCAGAGGAGCCAGCACCAGGGTGGTGGTATCCCCGACGCCACCGGTGGAATGCTTATCTACCTTGATCCCGGCAATGCCACTTAGGTCCACCTGATCGCCAGAACGGACCATAGCCATGGTCAAATCCGCTGTTTCCCTGGCATTCATCCCCCGCAGGAAGACAGCCATGGCCCAGGCGGCCATCTGGTAATCGGGAATTTCATTGCTGGTATAGCCCTGGACCATGAATTCTATTTCCGCCTGGCTCAATTCGCCGCCATCCCGTTTTTTGCGGATAATATCATATGCGCGCATGCCCTTTCCTCCTTACATCGCTGCCAGAATTCCCTTGATCAATTGAATGAAACGGGGCCGGGCCTGTTCCGCCACCGCAACTACCTGCTCATGCTCCAGCTTTTCCAGGTGTTCTCCTATCGCCATATCGGTGACACAGGCTATTCCCAGTACCTCCATGCCCCCATGGTTAGCAACAATCACTTCCGGGACTGTGGACATGCCCACCGCGTCGCCGCCGATCTGGCGCAGGAAAATCAGTTCTGCCGGGGTACAGTAATTAGGCCCGCTGACCGGCACATATACTCCTTCCTGCAGTTTTACTCCCTGTTCCCCGGCCACCTGGCGGGCAAGGGCACGCAAACGGCGGCTGTAGGCTTCACTCATATCAGGGAACCGGGGCCCAAATTCCTCCAGATTGGGGCCAATCAAGGGATTGCTGCCAATGAAATTAATATGGTCAGAAATTAACAGCAAGTCCCCGGGAGCAAAAGTGGGATTCATCCCTCCGCAGGCATTGGTAACTATCAGCTCTTTTATCCCCAGGGCCTGCATCACGCGAATGGGAAAGGTTACTTCCTGCAAGCTATAACCTTCATAGTAGTGAAAGCGTCCCTGCATGGCCATAACCCGTTTGCCAGAGAGCAAGCCGATAACCAGGCGGCCAGCATGGCCTGCCACAGTGGAAACCGGGAAATAGGGGATTTCGGCATAATCCAGAATTACCGTTTCCTCAATCTCCTCTGCCAGTGAGCCCAGCCCGGACCCCAGCACCAGACCGATTTGGGGCAGTTCCCGGCCAGCCAGTGCTTTTTTAATATAGCTTGCTGCATCCTTAATTTTTTCCCTTAACTCTAACATAACTCCACTATCCCCTTTACCAGCGCTAAAAATTGCTTTTTAATTCTTTCAGCAGTTTCCATTACTTCACTGTGGTCCAGTTTCTCTGGCAAAATTCCGGCCGCCATATTGGTGATACAGGAAATACCCAGCACTTCCATGCCGCTGTGATTGGCTACAATAACTTCAGGCACAGTGGACATCCCCACCGCATCAGCACCAATTTTAGCCAGATAACGGATTTCGGCCGGGGTTTCATAAGAAGGCCCGGTCATGGCGGCATAAACCCCTCGCTGCAGCTTAAAACCCTGGCTGGCTGCTACCCGGTCTGCGATTTCCTGGAGACGGGCACTGTAAGCAGCACTCATGTCCGGAAAACGGGGGCCAAAATCATCCCAGTTAGGTCCAATCAGAGGGTTGCTGCCCATCAAATTAATATGGTCGGTTATCAACATCAGGTCTCCCGGTTTAAACTCCCGGTTGATACCACCGGCCGCATTGGTAACGAACAGCTGGCGTGCCCCCAGTAGCTTCATGACTCGTACCGGGAAGGTGACTTCTCCCATGCTGTAACCTTCATAGTAATGAAATCTACCCTGCATAGCCACTACCGTTTTGCCTTTCAGCTTGCCCAGCACCAGACGACCGGCATGACCTTCCACAGTGGATACCGGGAAATGAGGGAGCTCCCGGTAGGGAATGGTCACTGCCTCCTCGATTTCCTCCGCCAGAGCCCCCAGTCCGGATCCCAGGATCAAGGCAATTTCCGGCAGGTAATCGGTGTGACGGCGAATGTACTCCACAGCTTCAGTCAATTTGACTTTCCAGGCTCGTTCCATGCTTTAACCTCCCCTATTTTAGATCTGTCAGAAAAGAGGTGCCGACTTCGATTTCCGTGCCCAGGGCCCGGGCAATGGTTTGCCCGATATCGGCAAAAGTGGACCTGGTCCCCAGGTTTACGCCCCCCTGATAGCGGGGGCTATAAACCAGGAGGGGAGTATACTCCCTGGAGTGATCTGTACTGGCATCAGTAGGATCACAGCCGTGATCTGCCGTAATAATTAACAGGTCATCATTGCCCATCCGTCCCATGATTTCCGGCAAGCGCTGGTCAAATTCGCTTAAAGCCCGGGCATAACCTTCTACATCATTGCGATGGCCATAGAGGGAGTCAAAATCCACCAGGTTGGCAAAAATCAAGCCCTGGTCGCCCTGGTCCATGAATTCCAGCGTTTTGTCCACAGCATCCATATTGGATTTGGTGAGTTTATGCTGGGTCACACCCCGGCCATCATAGATATCTTTAATTTTTCCCACTGCCATTACTTCCAAACCCAGTGCCTTGATTTTATCCAGCAACATGGTTTTGGGGGGCTGCAGGGAATAGTCATGACGCCGCTCAGTCCGCTTAAATGCTCCCGGTTGCCCGATAAAGGGCCGTGCTATTACCCGCCCTACGGCATGATCGCCAACCAGTAGTTCCCGGGCGATTTGGCACATGCGGTAAAGCTCCTCGATAGGTATAACCTCTTCGTGAGCGGCAATCTGGAAAACGCTATCAGCCGAAGTATATACAATAGGATAGCCGGTACGCATGTGTTCTTCGCCCAGCTGTTCAATAATCACTGTCCCGGAAGCAACCACATTGCCCAGGGTCTTGCGGCCGATCCGCCGTTCAAATTCAGCAATAATTTCCGGTGGAAATCCCTGGGGATAAGTGCGAAAAGCCTTCTCCAGAATGATGCCAGCCATCTCCCAGTGGCCAGTGGTGGTATCCTTGCCATTGGACATCTCGGCACAGCGACCATAAGCTCCCCTGGGATTGCTGATCGGTTGCAGGTGGGGAAAAGACCGGATATTGGCTAGCCCTAGCTGAATCAGGTTGGGGACTTTCAATCCTCCTACCCTTTCGGAAATATGGCCCAGGGTATCAGCCCCGGCATCGCCATACCTGTCGGCATCCGGCAGGGCGCCAATACCCGCACTGTCCAGTACGATTAGGATTGCCCGTTTAAATATTGCCATTTTAGCTTCCTCCTCTGTGCAAACGTTTCTCCACCAATAATGTTAGTCGTCTGACCTTTAGTAATTATTCTATTCCACACCGAAAAAGAAAATCCTGCCTGGTCAGCAGGATTTATCAAAAAATATTTTTCTTAATTCAACAACCGCCAGATCTGTTTCATCAACACCGGGGTAAAGTAAGTTTCTGTTAATGCCCCCAGAAATAATAACCCGCCATAAAGCAGAAAAACCAGAAAATAGGCCAGCAGCACATCCCTGCCATCCCCCTGCCGTCGCCCCAGTCTGCTTTTAAGCCAGTACAGTGCAAAACGCTGGGAACTGACCGCAGCGGCCCAGTACATAGGCAGGAAGAAGAGATTTTGCGGTAAAAGGGCAACCAGGGCCAGAACTGCCCCGGCAGCAGCTTTTTCCGCAGTCAGGAAGGCTGCTGTAAAACCCAGGGCAAACCCCCGCAAGAAGACCACAACCCAGACTAACGGCAGGGTCAGGACAAACAGGCCACCCAGAAAAAGCAAAAACAGGCTGCGTCCCTGTTCCAGGACCAGGGACCAGAAATACCTGCCCCGATCCACATCCAGACTGGACAGGTTTTGCCAGAAATGGTCCACCAGCAGGGTCAGCTGCTGTTTCTGACCAGCATCAAGAGCCCCTGGCCCCAGGGCCCCCAGAATATAGCCGCTGAAATAAAGGAGGAGCACCCAGAGATAACTCATCCAGCGCTCCCGCAAATACTGGCTCAATATCTTCTTCAGTCTCCGCATTTTCATCCTCCTCCCTGTCCTATATTTATGGGACAAGAGAGGAAAATATCCCAGGTCAGGATGAAAAATCAAGGACTTTCCAGCAACAGACGCCCAATATACTCGGCAGCCAGCACGTCTTCCAGGGAATTGCCACTGGCCGCCACTACCGCCACCCCGGTGCCCAGTTCCCGGGCCTTTAGTCTGGCCCGCTCCGCCCCCAGCCGGGCTGGCTCTGTCCCCCGGCGCCCGATGGTGCGGGCAATGGTAGCCGTTAGCACCGCTGGAGCTCCTGCTGTGACAGCAGCATCATAGGCAACCCCGCCGGTATCACTGACCAGTAGAATAACCTTTCCTGCAAAATCCGCCATTTTCGCCGTTTCCGCCCCCAGGTTGGGCAGGACCAGCTCGGGTGTTAATCCCGTTTCCGCCAGCCCGGCCAGAGCCTTCTGGCAGCGCGCCCTCCGTTCCTCTTCCTGGCCATACCTGGGTTCACTGACCAGAATCACTCCCGTCCCCAGCTCCCGGGCCTTTTGGCCCGCCTCCATTCCCCGCTGTCGAGGCTGAACAGCCACCGGGGCCCTGGTTTGATCGGGACTGGCCCCGATCACAGCTGCCGCCCCTGCCTCCAGCAGGCCTTCCGCAGTGGTGGACATATCAATTACATCCACTATTACTACCACCAGCCCCTGGCGGGCAGCAGCCGCAGCCCCGGAAGCATTAACAGTGACCGTTACCAGTGGGACAGGGTGACTAACCTTGCAGGATTCGCCCATAAGTACCGCCTCCTCCGGCCTGAATTTTCACCTGGCCCTGGCGACAGGCCAGAATCAGAGCGGCTATTTTCTCCCCGGCAGTCCGAATGAGATCTTCTGCTGGCACCTGATGTAAAATAGCCATTTCCGTCCCAAATTGGCTCAACAAACGTTCCATGGTTTTCTTACCGATACCAGGCAGAAATTGCAAGGGCACTTGATAGTAATAGGGAGGATGCTTACCCCCGACCGCCGGCTCGGTGGTAATCGCCACCAGCCGGTCCAGCACCCCGGTAATCAGTTGCTTGCTGCCACAGGCAGGGCAAAATGTCACCGGCGGCTTCTCCTCTCCGGCAGTCCAGCCACAATCTGCACAGGCACTGCGGTGATATTTGCCCAGCCGCGGATCGAGCCCCCAGTTGGCTATGATTCTCCTGCCATCCTGATGGTAGAAGGCTTTCAGCATTTCCCTCCAGTTGAGCTCTGCCAGCAACAGTTCATTATATTCCCGCCCGATTTTCTCCAGGGAGTGCGCATCAGAATTGCTCAAAAAAGCTACCCGTGCCAGTTCGGCCAGCCGCTCCGCCATGGCAGTATCAGCGCTCAAGCCCAGTTCCAGCACCCGGATTTCTTGCTGTTCCGCCGGAGTGAGCAGTTCCCCGAGACTGGCACAAGCACAGCCGTATAGCCCCTTATGCGGGGTAAAAGCATGAGCCGGTGCCAGCAAACCTCCCAGTTCCAGGGTTTGCTGCAAAATCTGGCTCAAACTGAGGTGGGCCCGCTGACTGGAAAGGTGCAAATTGCGCATAAAACCGGCCAACCAGGTACTAAACTGCTCCATTTCTTCCAGTCCTGGAAAATAGGCCAGGAAATGGGCCCCTTCCCTGCTCTCCACCTCCGCCCCCGGAACCAGCAAAGTCCGCTGACGGTACAGCAGCCCTCCTTCTGGCAGTGGCTGCAAATCCCCTGCTGCTATCATTTCCTTCAAATCAGCCAGTACTCCAGGGGCCTGGGCATCGATAATTCCCACAATATCCAGCCCCTTGCGGTAAGCTGCTTCTGCCAGCACTGCCGGCAGGGTAAGCCGCCGGGAAGCGGTGATTTTCACCGGCCGCCCGGCTGTGGTAGCCCCTAAATGTATATGCAAATCAGCATAAAAACTGCGCATCCTTTTCCTCCCGTCTCCAAATTACCAGACAATCTGCCGGGCAGCCAGCCGCCCGGCAGCCGCTGCGGCGGCGAAAAATTCCCTGTCTTCCGCCGGCGAGCGGCCCATGGTAGTAACTTGTAGCTGATATTCCTCTACCATGGCCTTGACCAGGTCATCAGCCTCCAGTTCATACAATCGATGTTTGGTCAGAATCCCTGCCCCGGTTAGCTGGCGCCTGACCAGGTGGGCTTTGGCTGGCTCCAGCCGGGGTAATGCCAGCTGACAGGGGGCCAGGGCCACTTCGGCCAGGGCAGTCAGGGTGTGATGGCTTACCCCCTGATGCCTGGGACGAGGGTCGGCAAAACTGAGGCGGGGAACGGCGATAGCCTTGCCCCCCATGGTATGGACGGCATTGATAGCCTGTCCCTGCTCCACCCCGGTATATCCCCACTTGCTGCCAGTGCCCACAATTCCTGGCCCCATGGCGATGACAATTACATCCGCCCGGGCAGCAACTTTAGCAACTGCCAGCGCAGAATAAAGGTTAACTGCTTCCAGGTCTCCGCCAAATGCGTGGCCGCAGGTAACAGTAGCAGAAATTAGCCCCTTTTCCTTCAGTTCCCGAACCAGCCGGGAAAAGGCAAGGGGCAGAGCTGCCCCATCAGTCATTACATATACCACCCGCAACCGATGACGGCATTCCCGCTGAATACCTACACATACTGCCGGCAACTGGCTATGCAGGGTGGCACAAACCACCGGCGTCTTTTTTAGACCGGTAAAGTTTTTCAATTCTTGATGCCAGGGGCTGGCCTCCTCTTCCGCAGCCAGCACCTTTAACTGCATAGGGGTATAGCGCAGTTTCATGATATGACCCTGGCCCTGCAGTTCTTCCCGGGGGCAGGAGAAATTGGCCATGACATAGTGAAAACCTCCCGTGCCCAGGCCCAGCTCTACTGCAGTGGTGTTGAGCAAAACCCGGTCCCCTGGTTGACAGGGCCCGGTCAAGGGGGGATAATTGACCGCCCGGGCTTTCTCCCCTCCCATTTCCACTTCCAGTTCCTGATAATCTCCTAAATCCCGCTTTACCGTCAGGACTATCCCTTCTTTTCTGGCAATCACGCCCTCTACCTCCAGTCATGGGCAGTTTTAACGATAGCCAGTACTACCTCCGTCAGTTTAACCAGATCGCTGATAGCCATTTTTTCTTCTACTGAATGTACATTTTGCATGCCAATCCCCAGGTTGGCCGTCGGCAAGCCCAGTCCAATGAAGATATTGGCATCACTGCCACCCCCGGTACTGTCCAGACTGGGCGTAAGACCACAGGCCTGGATAGCCTGGCGGGCAATCTGAACTACCGGTTCCTCTGGTTTCAGGTTTATCTCAGGATAGAGATCTTCTACAGTCAGCTGTACATAGGCGCCAAACTCCTGGGCTGTCTGTTCCAGAATGGTGGTCATTTGCTTGGTCTGGGCATGCAGTTTACGCGGATCCAGAGAACGGGCTTCCCCTTTCAGGTTAACCATATCGGGGATAATATTGGTAGCCTTACCCCCTTCGATTACCCCAATATTGGCTGTGGTCTCGGCATCAATGCGGCCCAGGGGCATGCGGTCAATGGCCCGGGCTGCCACTTGAATGGCACTGATACCTTTTTCCGGCTCCACCCCGGCATGGGCGGCCTTACCGCGAATAGTAGCCTCAATTTTGGTTTGGGCCGGCCCCCTGACCACAATGGAGCCCACCGGTCCACCAGCATCGAGAACAAACCCAGCTATACTCTGCAATTGCTGGCGATGCAACTGTTTGGCCCCCAGCAAGCCACATTCTTCTGCTACTGTGATTACCAGTTCAATCTCCCCATGGGGCAGGTTGTTTTCCTTAATTATACGGATGGCTTCCAGAATGGCCGCCAGTCCAGCTTTGTCATCCCCACCCAGGATGGTATCACCCGCACTTCGGATGATATCTCCTTCGATTAAAGGCCTGATACCCCGGCCTGGTTCCACTGTATCCAGGTGGGCACTGAAAAAAATGGGCATGCCCTGCCCATCCCCGGGAAGCCGGGCAATCAAGTTACCGGCAGTGCCATTAATAGCTTTACCTGCCTCATCTTCTTCCACTGTCAAGCCCAGTTCAATCAGGCGAGCTTTATACCAATCCGCCATGGCCCGCTCCTGGCGGGAAGGGGAATCGATTTGCACCATTGTCAAAAATTCGTGTACCAAGCGTGAAGTATTTACCATGAAACTACCTCCGTCCTTTCCAAATAATAGTTGCCATAGTAGTGCCTCCGGCTTTTTTATCTATTTTATCATAAGCGGGAAGAAAAGAAAAAAGGCCCAGCAGGCCTAAATTAAAATTGAAAAGATTTAACTAACAGCGGTTTGCAGCTGCTGGCTCACATAAGTGGCCCCGCGCTCCAAAGCCTGCATGTTAAGCGGAATTAACTTGTGCCGGTACTCGGGCAGCACCTTTTTCAGGGCCTCTTCCAGGGACTTGAAACTGACCATACTGGTTAATGCCACCAGCGCACCCAGAATGACCATACCTGCTACCCGGGGATTGCCCAGCTCTTCAGCGATTTCATTGGCAGGAATATAGAAAGCTTTAATATCAGTTCGTTTTACCTGGCGGTCCACAAGGGAGCTGTTGACCAGAATCAACCCACCTGGCTTGACCGCTGGTTCAAACTTATCCAGGGAGGGGATATTCATAATAATGGCAGCGGTAGGGTTAAAAACTACCGGCGAACTGATGGGACGGTCACTGACAGTCACACCGCAGTTGGCTGTTCCTCCCCGCATTTCCGGACCGTAGGAAGGAATCCAGGCCACATGTTTACCTTCAAACATCCCGGCATAGGTCAGAAGCTGGCCCATGGACATAATTCCCTGGCCCCCGAAGCCGGCCATGATAATTTCATGTAACATCCTATTTCACCTCCGCCGGGGTTTTAAATTCCCCCAAGGGATAATAGGGAATCATCTTTTCTTCCAACCATTTGGTTGCTTCAATGGGAGTCATACCCCAGTTGGTAGGACAGGTGGACAGCACTTCTACCAGTGTAAAGCCTTTCCCGGCCATCTGGGTTTCAAAGGCTTTGCGAATAGCTTTTTTAGCCTGCATAATATATCTGGGATTGATCACTGTTGCCCGGGCAATATAGGCTGCGCCATCTAAGGTTGAAAGCATTTCCGCTACCCGGACCGGGAATCCCTGGGTTTCAGTGTTACGACCAAAAGGTGAGGTGGTAGTCTCCATACCCGGTAGAGTAGTAGGGGCCATTTGGCCTCCAGTCATGCCATAGATTGCATTATTAACGAAAATTACAGTAATCTTTTCCCCCCGGGCAGCAGCATGAACGATTTCCCCGGTTCCAATCGCAGCCAGGTCGCCATCCCCTTGATAGGTAAACACCGCTGCATCAGGATGAACCCGTTTGATGCCAGTAGCCACAGCAGGAGCCCGGCCGTGGGCAGCCTGAAACATATCACAGTTAAAGTACTCATAGGCAAAAACAGAACAACCTACCGGGGCCACACCAATAGCCCGGTCCAGCAAATTCATCTCTTCCAGCACTTCCGCCACCAGACGGTGAATAACCCCATGGGTACAGCCAGGGCAATAATGGAAGGGCTTTTCCGTTAACCCCCTGGTTCTGGTAAAAACTTTTTTCATTTCTGCCATCAGAGAGCCCCTCCTTCCGCCAGGCCCTTAATACCAGCCACAATCTCATCCAGCATTGGCAGAATACCGCCCATTCGACCGTAGAAATATACCGGTTTTTTCCCGTTAACCGCCAGCTTGACATCTTCTACCATCTGGCCGGCACTCATCTCTACGGACAGAAAAGCTTTAGCCTGTTCAGCCCGACGATTGATGATCTCAGCAGGGAAAGGCCAGAGGGTAATCGGTCTGATCAGTCCAGCCTTGATGCCTTCTTCCCTGACCAGGTCCACCGCACCCTTGCAAATCCGGGCTGAGGTGCCATAGGCTACCAGGATAATCTCTGCGTCATCCGTGCAGTATTCTTCATAGCGAACTTCCCTGGCCGCGATTTCCGCATACTTCTTCTGCAAATGCCGGTTGAATTCCTCATTGTCCTTATCCACGATATGCAGGGAGTTAATGATATTGTTGCTGGCGCGTCCCCGCTTGCCCGTTGCTGCCCAGGGCTTTTCCGGCAGCCGGGGCTGGTAATTATCATCTATTTCTACCGGTTCCATCATCTGGCCCAGCACTCCATCACCCAGTACCATCACCGGGTTACGATACTGGTCAGCCAGGTCGAAAGCCAGAATAACCAGATCCACGATCTCCTGCACAGAGGAAGGCGCCAGGACGATCATGCGGCCATCACCATGGCCAGGCGCTTTGGTAGCCTGGAAATAGTCGGCCTGGGAAGGCTGGATATTGCCCAGTCCCGGTCCGCCCCGCATGATATTGACAATCACCGCTGGAACCTCAGCACCGATCAAGTAGGAAATTCCCTCTTGTTTCAAACTGATACCAGGACTGGATGATGAAGTCATGACTCTGGCCCCGGCACCCCCAGCCCCAAAAACCATGTTGATGGCAGCCACTTCACTTTCGGCCTGCAAAAAAACTCCGCCCACTTCCGGCAGCCTTTTGACCATGTAGTGGGGCAACTCGCTCTGGGGAGTAATGGGATAGCCGAAAAAATATTTGCATCCGGCCAGGACAGCCGCTTCCCCGATCGCTTCGTTGCCTTTCATCAGCAGTTTGGCCATCTTACTCCCCCTCCTTGCTTTCCTTTTCTACTTCTATAACTACATCCGGACACATGCGGGCACACATAGCACATCCGATGCACTTTTCCATCTCCTTAACGGTGGCCGGATGAAAGCCCATGGCATTAAAATGCTCCGCCAGGGTGATAATTTGCTGGGGACAAACGTGCAAACACAGTTCACAGCCTTTGCAGCGTTCTTCCCTGAATGTTACTCTGGGCATTGCTTCTTACCTCCTCACTTACCTGTTACCGGGCTTAAACATAGTGCGGGGATCAGTGTTGAAAGTCTGCTGGTCCCGTTGCCAGGGTGTTAGCATGAAACGTTCCAGGGTAAGGAAATTGCGGCCCGGCAAAAGTTCACTGACTTCTGGCAGTAACCCTGGTAATACCCCTACCCAGGCCAGAGGTATACCGGCCTGTATCGCCGCCTCCTCCACCAGGAGGGTACCTTCAAAGACCTGCTGGACTGTAGTAGCTTCCCCTAAATTGGGATTAGCGACAAAATGGGTAATCTTCAGCCTGGCAGCCCTTTCAATCTCCTCTTTTACCTTCAGGATTTCGGCGGGCTTTCTGGTAAAGGGACGGAAGGTGTTAACCACCAGGTACAGCTGATAGCTGCTGGCCTCAATCTGTGCGGCAAAACGGCCCAGAGCCGTAGCCCCCACCTCATCACCGCCTACATCCCAAATCACTGGCAGTTGTGGTTGGCTCAGGACCCCGTAAATAGCCGGTGTGAGAGCCGGTAAATCAGCCAGAGCCAGCTTGCCTTCTGATACGATCACATCAATTCCGTCCTCTGCCAGTTTTTCCTTCAGTTCCCGCGAACGGAAGTAGAGATTGACAATATCCAGATCCACCAGAGCCACCCGTCGTTCTGCTTGTTTTCTGGCATAAGCGAAATTAACCGCCATTTCGGTTTTACCACTGCCATAATAGCCAACAAAAACATAGTTTTTCACTAAAATTCCTCCCCGGCAGGCAACACCCTGACCAGTAGCTGTCGAGCTTGAGCCCAGTTCTGAATGGGCTCAAGTACTTGCTGATCCAGCAGAAGTTCCCCGGCCAGCACCAGCCGTCTGGCCTGCCCCTGGCTCAATGTCCATAAACTGCCCAGCCCTTTTAAACTCTGATATACCACCGTGCTGGCCAGCTCAGGGGGCAATTTTTCTCCGGGCTGCCATTCCCTCCCCAGATAGGCGGCTATTCCTCCCTTACTCCGCACCAGTTCTTGCGCTTTCGCTCCGGATAGCTTTTGCTGACAGAGCCATTCCAGCCAGGCCAGGGTCGGCAGTTGTCCAGTGGATAATGGTCCCAGCGGCCCCTCTCCTTCCCAATAGCTTAACACATCTACCAGCTTTTTGCCAACCCCCAGAGAGACAAAGGGATACTGTCCCAGATAGAGATAAAGCCAGGGCTCATCCGCAGCCGGTATCTGTTTTTGCCAGAGGGCCAGGGGAAACAGGGGCTGGCGTCTTACGGAAGCATGCCCGCTCAGTTCCAGTTCTGCTGGTAACTGAATCGTCCCCAGCAGATACTGCATCTCTACCGGTACCCCTGTTTCCAGTAAAATCTCCGGTATATTCTGTTCAGTGTCAGTAGCCAGCAGGATGATGCGCTGAGGCGGATAAGTGCTAAGCAAGGACCCGTGCAGCCGTGCCCTTGCTTCAGCTCTGGACAGCCAGAGATCTCCCACCTGTTTTCGTTCTGCTCTGACGATTATTCTCTGCCAGTCCCGTCGTTCTTGCCAGTACCACAGGTAGGTGTTCACAGATATCCTCCTCACTTGCGCAAAAAGTTATTGCGCACCTGCCCGATTGTCCGGATCCGTTCCTCAGCCATGACTTCTGCTGCTTTATAGGTGGGAATATTGTCCCGTTTAGCAATGGCAAATACCCGCAAGATATTATCATAAATACCTGCGATTTTCTGGATTGCCCGTTCCCGATTGTATCCTTCCAGCTCATCAGCCACATTGATCAAACCGCCGGCGTTGATGACAAAGTCAGGGGCATAGAGTATGCCTTTTGCTTCCAGCTCATCCCCGTGCCGTTCTTCCTTCAGGACATTGTTGGCAGCACCGGCGATAATCTGGAATTTGAACTGGGGCAGAGTCTCATCATTTACTACTGCCCCTAACGCACAGGGGGCAAATATCTCCGCTTCCACGCCATAGATGGCTTCCGGTTCTACTGCCCGGGCACCAAATTCCTGCACCACTTTTTCAACCCGTTCGGGGAAGATATCGGTTACAACCAGTTTGGCTCCTTCATCAGCAAGATACTTACACAGGTAATAACCTACGTGGCCCAGGCCCTGAACAGCTACAGTCATACCGGAGAGGGAGTCAGTGCCAAATTTTTCTTTGGCCGCTGCTTTCATCCCTTTCCAGACACCAAAAGCGGTCATGGGAGACGGGTCACCCGAACCACTGGCTACCCCGGTTACCCAGCGGGTTTCCATGCGTACATATTCCATATCCTGTACCGAAGTGCCTACATCCTCAGCGGTAATATAGCGGCCATTGAGGCTTTCCACATAGCGACCAAAAGCCCGGAACAGCGCCTCACTCTTATCTTTTCTGGGGTCACCGATAATAACCGTTTTGCCTCCGCCCAGGTTGAGGCCGGCAGCAGCTGCCTTATAGGTCATACCCCGGGACAGCCGCAGGGCATCAAGGATGGCATCATCTTCACTGGCATAAGTCCACATCCGGGTACCACCCAGAGCCGGGCCCAGGGTAGTATCATGGATGGCAATAATAGCTTTCAGCCCTGAAGCCTTGTCGTAACAGAGAACGACTTGTTCATAATCATATTTTTTCATGTACTCAAATACTTCCAGACTCATTTCTCCTTACCTCCTTTGATTTTGCCAGGCCAGCACCTGGGCGAGAGCAATGGAATAGAACTTGGCATAGTGGCTATCCGCCCGGGATGTGAGAATAATAGGAGCACTGGCCCCTGTGATGGTTCCAGCTGTCTTAACACCACCAAAAGCTACCGCTGTCTTGTACAACACATTTCCCACTTCCAGATTGGGTACCAGCAGGATGTGAGCATCCCCCTGAATTTCCCCTTTCACCCCCTTGTGTAGAGCCGCTTCTCTGGAAAGAGCCACATCTAAGGCCAGTGGCCCATCCACTATGGCATGAGGAATTTGTCCTCTTTCACCCATTTTGGCCAGTACAGCCGCATCCAGGGTAGCAGGCATATCGGGATTAACCAGTTCCAGCCCGGCTATTACTGCCACTTTGGGCTGCTGGTAGCCCAGCGCCCTGGCTACCCCGACGGCATTATTGATCATCTCAACCTTCTGCTGTAAATTGGGATTGATCACCATGCCCCCATCAGTCATGAAGGTGATGCGGTCAGGTCCTGGTCCCTCCAGCAAGGCCACATGACTCAGCACCTTGCTTTTGCGTAGCCCGGTATCCTTGTCCAGAATTTGTTTCATAATTACAGCACTATGAACCAGACCTTTCATCAGCATATCCGCCTGTCCGGTTTTTACTGCCACCACTGCCATCTGGCTGGCTTTGACAGGATCCCTTTCATGGATAACTTCAATCTCAGCCCTGTTCAGGTCCAGCCCTGCTTTGACAGCAGCCTTCTTGATTTCCTCCTCATCCCCAAATAGGCGGGCGGTAATCAGGTTTTCTTCGATGGCTTCCCTGACGGCTGCCAGTACTTCACAGTCCTGAGCCACCGCTACCGCCAGGCGCTGGGAGGGATAACTGCGGGCAGTTTCCACCAGCTGGTCAAAATTGGTAATCACTCACCGCTCACTCCTTCAGGATAAATTCGCACAGATTCTTCCCCGGCCAGGACACGAAAAACCCCCTCAGCCAGGGCTGGCAGTTCCTCTTCTCCCTGGTAGACAGTTATCGGCGCCAGCCAGTTTAAAGCTGAAGTCAATTGCTCCATTAACCAGTGGGAAAAAGCCATGCCTCCGGTAAACAGCAAAAACCGCGGTAATGTATCTAAAATGGCGGCCATCGCCCCGATTTCCTTAATCAGTTGCTTTACCATGGCCTGTAAAGCCAGGCGGGCTTTCTCATCTCCTGCCTCTGCCCGCTTTTCCGCTTCCACCAAACTGTTGGTTTCCAGGTAGGAAACCAGTCCTCCACCCCCGACTAGCCTTTTGGCCAGGGGTGGATAGTGATAGTCCGTCTCTTCCGGCCAGTAAGCCAGTGCCGCTGAAGGCAGGGCCCCGGCCCGTTCCGGACTCATGGGTCCGCCCTGGTTGGCATTGCTGACATCAATGATTCTACCCTGCCTTACAGCCGCTACGGTGATGCCCCCACCCAGGTGAACAGCTACCCCGGTTAACTCCCGCGGGGAACAGGATTGTTCCTTTTGCCAGCGCAACAGGGCCCGTCGGATATTAAGGGCATGTAAATGGGAAAAACGCCTGATTTCCGGCAATCCAGTTCTCCGAGCTTCCGGAATCATTTCATCTACAGAAACAGGATCGACTATATATGCTTCCACCCCATAACGGTCAGCCAGCATTCTGGCCAGTATCCCGCCCAGATTGGAGGGATGCTGGCCTCCCCAGCCCTGTCTTAAATCTGCAAGCATGGCCTCATTGACCAGATAAGTGCCACTGTGCAAGGGGCGCAGTAACCCACCGCGTCCAACCACACCTACCAGTTTTCCGCCTCCCAGACCTTTCTCCGCCAGCAGACGCTCCAGGTCGGAAAGACGAAGGGGAAGCTGTTCCACAACATTTTCTCTATATGCTAGTTCAGCCACCGAATAGCGCAAGGTTTCCTGCCAGATCACTGTACCGTCTTCTGCAATAACCGCCACTTTTGTTGAAGTTGAACCCGGGTTAATCGCCAGTACTACCTGTTTTGCCATCATACTTCCCCCTTCAGCTATTAGTTTTAGCAAAAGCCATGCCAAAAAAGTGTTGTCTGAAAATTTTAGTTTTATGCTGTATAACTCCCGTTTTGACCGGATTGGACTTATACCCACAAGCACAAATTCGGCCAGGTCTTTTCTTTTGCAAAAAAAATCCTGCAATAAATTGCAGGATTTCTGGTCATCTGCATTTTTTTGCAGGTTAACGCAAGCCATAACGATCCATTTTATAGTAAAGGCTGCGCACAGCGATATTCAGTTTGCGGGCAGCCAGGGTTTTGTTGCCACCGCATTGGGCCAGCACATCACAGATTACCTGTCTTTCCACCCTGGCCAGAATTTCATTCAGGGTTTCTCCCTGCCAGCCACTATCCGGTAGCCGGTGTTCTCCCTCAACCTGAGGGCGAACCAGGCCCAGGGGCGGCAAATGCCGGACGGCAATTACCGTATCTCCCGGGCGCATATTGATAATGGCCCGGCCGATCACATTTTCCAGTTCCCGGACATTTCCCGGCCAATCGTAGTTTTCCAGCACTTTCAGGGCTTCCGGTTCGATCCGTTCCACCTGCCGTCCAAATTCCCGGTTGAACTTACCGATCAGAAAACGGACCAGCAGGGGTAAATCCTGTTTCCGCCTCCGCAGCGGGGGAATGAAAATGGGAAAAACATTAAGCCGGTAATAAAGGTCCTCCCGGAAACTGCCTTCCCGGATTTTTTCCTCCAGATTGGCATTGGTGGCAGCGATTACCCGGACATCCACAGGAACAGCCTTGGTGCCCCCGACCCGCCGCACTTCCTTTTCCTGCAAGACCCTGAGCAGTTTGGCCTGTAAGGTCAAGGAAATCTCCCCGATTTCATCCAGGAAAATGGTGCCCCCGTTGGCTTCCTCAAACAGCCCCCGTTTTCCGCCTTTTACCGCTCCGGTAAAGGCCCCTTCCTCATATCCGAAAAGCTCGCTTTCCAGCAAGGTATCAGTAAGGGAGGCGCAATTGACCCGGATAAACTTCTGGCTGCTGCGGGTACTGGCATTATGAATGGCATGGGCAAACAACTCCTTGCCTGTGCCGCTTTCCCCCCTGAGCAAAACGGTAGCAGGAGTAGCTGCCGCCCTTTCCGCCTGTTCCACAGCCAGTTTCAGTTCCTCACTCTGACCGATAATATCATCAAAGGTATATTTGGCTTCGAGATGGCGAATCAGACGGCGGGCATGCTCCAGTTCTTCTGTCAGTTTTTTGATTTCAGATAAATCGTGAATAACCCCAACACTGCCTTTTAATTCATTATTGACGATAATCGGGGCCACATTCACCATAACTTCCTTCTTGTTGGGTCCAATTTTCATGCGCACGCCCCGTACCGGCTGCCGGGTGCGCAGCACTTTATAATGCATGCTTTCCCCTTCCACAATATCCACTGTGGCCGGTTTATACAGGACATCCGCCTCTGTCAAACCGGTCAAACGGGTGTAAGCCGGGTTGATCAGAATTTGCATGCCGTTCTCATCCACTACCGAAATCGCATCATTGGTGGCATTGATAATGGCTTCCAGCATAGTCTTGATTTGCCGTACATTGGTCAACTCTTCTGCCAGAGCTTCAAAATCCCCCACATCGCGGAAAACCGCCACCGCCCCCACTACCCGTCCCTCTTCATCTTTCACAGGGACCCGGTTGGTTATGATGGTGGTTTTACCAAGATGCTGCTGTTGATTGAGCTCCGGCACGCCTGTCTCCAGCACAATATGCAGTCTGGTATTGGGAATAGCTTCCTGGGCTTTGCGGCCAATTACCTCTTCCCGCTTCAGTCCGGTCAAACGCTCTGCCGCTGCATTGAAGAGGGTAACAGCTCCCTCCCTGTTTACAGCGATCATGCCATCATGGGTGGAATCCAGGATCACTGCCAGTTCCCTGCTGCTAATTTCCATATCGCCCAGTCCTCCCTCTCTTGCTGCCTCCCGTTACTCCCGGCCCCATCTATCTATATAATCCAACCAGGGCGTGCGGGCAATAAGCTCAGTCAAAGAATATTTTTCCGTCAAAAAATGAAAGCCGATCAGAAAGAGAAGCCAGCCCAGCTGTCCCCAGGCAGGCAAGGCCCAGAGGGCTGATAATCCCAGAATCCCCCCGAGTGGATTGGCTCCTGTATCCCCCAGCATACAGCGGGCTTTTAAATCAGCAGGCAGATAGGCAACCAGCATGCCGGCCGTTACCAGCCAAAAGCCCGCCGCCGCTGCCAGACCGGAAAGCAAAACCAGTAAACCGCCAAAAAGCAAAAAACCCTTGCCCGCCCGGCCTGGTCGCAAATCCAGCAGATTGATAGCGTTGATAGAAAGGGCTACCATCAGGCCGGCCAGCACTGTTTGAATCCACCCAATCCCGGTTCGGGGCTGGAATTCCAGCCAGGCCAGTACCAGACCCAGCCAGCCTCCCATGACTGCTTTTAAAGCTCCTGTTGTCATCCTGCCCCTGAACAGACTGCCCAGATGACCTTTTAACCCACTTACCCGGCGGGACCCCAGCACATCATCCAGCATACCCAGCAAGGTAAGAAAGGTTACCGCCAGAAGTAGTTGCAGGCCATGGTCCCGCTGCTCAGGAACCAGCCAAACTACCCCTGGCAATAGTATCAGCCAGACCAGAGGCAGAAAAACCCCAACCCCCAGCGGAATTTGTTCACCGCGAAAATTGGGACGCAAAAAACCCGCTTGCTGCCAGATGGCAAACAGGGACGGCAGGATCAACCTGGTCAGACCTGCACCAGCAAGAGCCAGTATCCACCAAACCATTATTTATACCTCCTGTGCAAATAGCAGAGGGTGCGCGCTACGTGATAGAACTGCCGCCCCCGATGCCAAAAACCGGCCAAATCACGACCGGTCTCATCATGGGTCATGGCGCATTCTACCTCCAGAATGGGCAGTCCCGCCCGGGCTACCGCCACCGTCAAAGCTACCTCCACACCATAACCTTCAGCGAAACCGCCTGCCGTCGCCATCGCCTTCCGGGTTAGCCCGCGCTGTCCGGATAATGGGGCCTGGGGCAGGTAGCCACTTAAACGCTGGATCCCCCAGCGGGCCAGGCCTTTGACCAGCCCAAAGCCCCCTTTTTTGCTGGCCCTGGGAAAACGGGCAATGGTCATCTCCGCCCGTCCCTCCAGTAAAGGAGTCAGCAATTTAACCCCTTCAGCCGCTGTTTCCCCCAGATCGCCATCAAGTAGCAAAAGCAAATCTTCCCGGAATTCTTTCAATCCGCGGTTAAGAGCTCCTCCTTTTCCCAGATTGCGGGATAGGCGAATCACCTCTGCTCCAGCCACCTCGGCCAGTTCAGCTGTGCGATCAGTAGAAGCATCATCCACCACCACTACCCGGGTCACTCCCGGAATGGTCAAAGCGCTTTTAACCGTAGCAGCTATCTTTTTTTCCTCATTGTGGGCTGGTACTAACACCAGCACCTGGTACCGATCCTGGCAAGACAATCCTTTTAACCTCCCTGTTCAAATCCGGCAACAGCCGGCCGGCAGTTGCCTTGATACCATAATCCCCGGGCCGTCCTTCCATGGCTGCTACCAGTGCTACCTGGCCCATGGGAGTATCGATATTATCAATAGTGGAAATCTTATAACGCTGATAATTTTTCATGTAGGAAACTGCCACCCTGGAATATTCGGTTCCGAAAATTTCGATCCCTTTTTGCTGCAGGGCTTCAATCAGGGGCAAATCAATATTCTCTACCCGGAACTGAGCGGTCTGGGGTTGCTGACTGCCTCCGATAATAATCACCCCTTGCAGCGGCTGCCCGTAGGCTCCTGTAATTTTAAGCAGTTTCTTATCGGTCAGAAACTTGATGACCGCCAGATTATCTCCAACTACCAGACCCCGGGTTACCTGCCAGGTCATTTCCTTAACTATGGCCGCCTGGCTGTTGGGGTCTACTCCCAGAAAAGCCGCTACTTCCTTTTGTAATTGCGGATCAGCCAGCACGAAATCCCGGCTTAGCACCGAAGTGCTGGTTACCACCGCCCCTGCCTTTTTCAAAATATCCAGCAAGTCATCATTAAAGCCATAATCACCGGTATCGATTATGGCCACCCGGTAGCCAGTCAGGCGATTTTTAATCAAAACCGGCAGAACCTCTTTAACAAATTCCTCTTGTTGTGCCGATTCCTTTTGCTCTTTGGCCAGTTTTTCCATGGCCTCCTTGTTTTCACCCCGCAGTTTTTCCAGATCAGCCGCCAGGCGATCGGTCAATACCTTTTGTTGCTGGATCAGGGTATTATCCGTTTCCATGGCAGAGCCAATCAGAATCCCTATCCCCAGGGCCAAAAAGACAGCTACCAGGGAAACTATATGGTAGCGCAAATCAAACATTGCCTTAAGACTCCTCTCCAGTTAAATCCCCAGCAGTAATTTAAGCTGCAAATACATCAAGCGCGCCAGCTCGCGGGTAGCGGGTGCCGTGACGATAATAATAAAGATGGGAATGAGGGCCGCCACCACGATTTCCACCACATGCCTGGGTTTGAGCCGGTGCCGATAAAGCCGATTTACACCCCGCGCATCTACCAGAATGGACCCCACTTTCAGACGCACCAGAAAAGTGCTGGCCATCCCTTTTCTGCCTTTTTCCAGAAAATCGATGAAATTGGAATGGGTACCCACCGCTACCAGCAATTCAGCACCTTTTTCATAGGCCAGTAGCATGGCTATATCCTCACTGGTGCCAGGAGCGGGAAAAGTTCTGGCCTCAAGACCCAGTCGCTGCACTCGGGCCAGCCCAGGCGCCCGACCGTCAGGATAGGCATGAACGATCAACTCTGCCCCACAGGCCAGGGTTTCATCAGAAATGGAGTCCATGTCCCCTACAATCACATCAGGGCAATAACCAAACTCCACCAGGGCATCAGCACCACCGTCCACACCGATTAGCACCGGTTTAACTTCATCGATATAGCTTTTAATAGCCAGCAAATCTTCCCGGTAATTCTGCCCCCGCACTACGATCAGGGCATGCCGACCAGCAAACTGAGTCCTGGTTTCCGGAATAGCCACTTCCCCCAGAATCAATCCCTGTTCCTTCTCGGCATACTGCAGGGTATTTTCCAGGAAATCCTTGAGAACCCCGGCGATATTGGCCTTGGCATTGGCCAGCTGCCGTTCCACTTCATCAATAGTCAGCCATTGCCCAAAACCGGCCAATTTATCGCCCACCCAAATTTCCCCGTTCTCTTTTATCAGCACCTGTTGCCCTTCCCGCAGGGTTTCCATGATACTTTCCCCGGCCAGGTCAATCAGGGGGATTCCGTTTTGCAAAAGGGCCCTGGGCCCCAGGTTGGGATAACGGCCGGAGATACTGGCTGCAGCATTGACCACCGCTTTTACCCGGGCTTTAACCAGGCTCATGGCTGCCACTTCGTCCAGATCCTGGTGATTGATAACCGCAATTTCTCCTGGTTTGATTCTTTTGGCCAGGTTCTTGGTTTTTTTATCCACACGGGCAATGCCCTTGATTTCCATGGTTTTTTCACCTCAAAAAGATTTTACCCTATTTACTACCTCTATGCAACTCCTTGCAAAAAAGAGCAGCGAGGGCAAGCCTCGCTGTCTTAGCTAACTTTGGCAGTTATACGCAGTTTATCGGCTATCATAGCGATAAACTCACTATTTGTGGGTTTGCCCCTTTCATTATTAACTGTGTAACCGAAGAACTTGTTCATCATCTCCACATTGCCCCGGTCCCAGGCCAGTTCAATAGCATGGCGAATGGCTCTTTCCACCCGGCTAGGAGTGGTATTGTATTTCTCAGCAATGGCAGGATAGAGTTCCTTGGTAATCGCTCCTAACAAATGGACATGGTCCACCACCATCAAAATAGCTTCCCGTAAATATTGATATCCCTTGATATGGGCAGGTACTCCCATTTCATGGATGATGTTGGTCACCAGCACATCCAGGTTTTTGGTTTTGGCGACAGGAGTGTAGGCAGGAATGGTATAGCCGGTATCCACCATTTGCCTGATGCGATGGCTTAAAACATTGAAATCAAAGGGTTTCAACAGGTAATAATCTGCCCCCAGCTGCATTGCCTTCTGGGTCACGGTTTCCTGACCAAAAGCGGTAAGCATTAAAATTTTAGGCCGCTTCGGCAGATCCAGGGTCTGCATTCTTTCCAGTACCCCAATCCCATCCAAATGAGGCATAATTAAATCCAGAATGATTAAATCTGGTTGCTCCGATTGGATTAGTTCCAGAGCTTCCAGTCCATTATGAGCTACTCCGACCAGAATGAAATCCTCATCCCGGGTCAGGTGTTTGCTCAACATATCACAAAATTCCCGGTTATCATCAACTAAGAGGATTTTCACATCTTTGTACATCATCTTTTCGCCCCCTGTACACCACTTCTTTTTCTTTTTATTGTCTATAATTCCATTCGACGCTAGACTGGTTATTCCTGCTTTTATTGCATAAACAATTTCTACAAAAAAATTTACCGCCTAACTGGCGGCTTTTTTCCAGGTTTCGACAAGGCCCGCTTCTTCTAACATTTTTTCGATATAACATCCATAACCCAAACGGGGATTATTGACTAAAACATGAGTAACCGCTCCCACAATTCGACCTTTTTGGATTATGGGGCTACCAGACATACCCTGAATGATTCCGCCTGTTTCTTTTAAAAGCCTGGGATCGGTAATTTCCACCACCATTCCCTTACCATCCGGTCGATCAGGGGGCAACAATTTTTTTATGTTGATGGTAAAGGCTTCTACTTTTTCGCCATTTATAACTGTTAAAATTTGGGCCGGTCCTGTTTCTACCTGGTTATTGCTTACTACTGGCAGAGGCCGGCTGGCAGGAAACTTGCCATAAATTCTGCCAAAAATACCCACCTGAGTGTTATGGGTAATTTCACCCCACCAGCTGCCATCGTCCACAAAAACTCCCAATTTTTCTCCAGGAAATCCTTCTTTGCCTTTATGAATGGCCTGTACTACTGCTCGTACAATCTTGCCTTCCCGGATGTCAATGGGTTCACTGGTATCACTATCGGCTATTATATGACCCAGGGCACCAAAATAAGCTTTTTTGGGTTCAATAAAAGTAAGAGTGCCAACTCCAGAAGCACTATCCCGAATGTATAAACCAATCCGATAACTCTGGGTTTCGGGACAAAAACGCGGAGTTACGGCCACCTGTAACCGGGTACCGCGCCGTTCAATAGTAAGGATAGCTTTTTCTCCTTTTTGCCCAATTTGTGTAATTATCTCTGCCATTTCCTTCTCATTGTTAATATTTTTCCCATTGATAGCCAGAATGGTATCTCCAATTAACACCCCGGCATCCCGGCCCGGATATATTTTTTCTTCCCCCTCACTGGTAATAGGTGCATAACCTACTACCATTACACCCCTGGATTTTAATAATACTCCGATAGACTGTCCCCCGGGTATCAAATGCATCTCCGGCAGAACCCTGACAGTAAAGCGATGCAACGGTAAAAACCCAAACAATTTTACCGCCAGTTCGGCTTCTCCCGGTTCTCTGGCAACCGGTTGACCCTGTTGCAAGGAAATAGCCGGTGAGTAATTAACATTAACGATTTGCAAAAAGCGCTGCCAGGTTTTAGGCCAGTTGATGGCGAGGGTAAGTTTTTCTCCCACCACTGCTTGCTGGGCGGTAGGCAAAGCGGAAAAATAATGGACTGGAGCCTGAATGAAGGCGGAAATCAGCAGGAAAATCAGCAAAATACCTTTCCTCACCCTATTTCCCTCCTTTATGACCTGATTGCTTTAAATGACACCTCCTTTAAGCGATTTTTGCGGCTAATCATAACTTGTCCTGTTCCTTATTTTCTTATACTGCCGCTTTAAAACAGGGAAAGAAAAACAAATGCAGGCTAAAAAGCCTGCAGCAAATTTTTACATGGTCAGTGAACCAAATTGTGTCTCAATCACCTTTAAAACCTTTTCGACACTACCATTTTTTACATTAAAATATTCATAATACAATTCGCCTGCCAGTTTGCCTTTCACTTCCCAGCAGAGAATTTCATTGCGGCTGGGAGTGGGAATCAAAGCCAGCTTAATATGTTCCACTTTCAGCTCCGGAGGCAGTTTTTTCTTGATAGCTTCCGGTTTAACCAGGACAGGGGGCAACTGGCGCTGAATATGGGACATCAGATAACCAGTAGCCTCGAAGCCGAGGATTTGTCCATTGTCCAGGGCTACCTTGATCTTTACCAGATCAGGATAAAGCAACACCCCGTCCTGAACCGCCACCAGGGCCACCGTGGCAATTCCGTCTTCCCGTAAAACATAAGTGGGTGCCAGGTTATCATAACCCCGCAAGCGGGCAAAAGCTACTGCCCGTTTTTCCGCCTCCTCAGCCGAGAGTACGGGTTCAGCCAATTTGCGCCGGTGTAACATCCAGATAACTTTACCGCCTTTTTTGCTAATGTCCATAATTATCCGTTCTTCTGAGGTTTTCCCGGCCGGCACCAGTTCTAGACTGAAGGCGGGGATTTTCCCCCTGACATCCCCTTTAGTCCGCACTTCCCAGACCTTGCCCTGACCATCAATAAAACTGCGAGCAATATCCATAGCGCGGGCCAGGGTGATATTTTCCCCGCTTAAGCCCCGCGGCAAGGCCCGTTCTAAATGTTCGGAAAAAGGCCCATCGTAGATTAATGCAGGTGTATCCTGCATTGCCTTGGCAACTGGCTTCATATCCAGCGGCTGCGGTTTACGGGCCTGACGCCCCAGGGTACTGCCGCTTTCCCGGCGCACCTCGGCCAGATAAACCCGCCCATCCTGCACATCCTGGACTGCCACCTGCAATTCGGCATTCAGCTTCTGGGCCTGGCGATAGAGTTTTTGCAGCTGCTCTCTTTCCTTCTTCCCCGGTAACTTGCCTTCAGCATTGCGTTTATTGAGAAAATAGGCATAATCCCCTAGCTGGTTTAGAAATTTGGCTGTTTTAACTGTGGTGGAATTGCTCAATGGCAGCTGACCCAGATTTTCCTGGGCAGTGATCGCCTCATACCAGAGGTCAGCCAGTATAGCCGCATTGGCCTTAGGATCCATTGCCACCAGGCTTTTGCCCAGTAGCATCTCGGCATTGCCTACATGGTCGGCTAAATTATAAAAGGAACGCTGATAGTGATTACTTAACAGTTTTTCCAGGTCCTCTTTCATCATTTTTTGCTGCCAGCCCCACCAGCCTACTCCTAGTAAGCCCAAACTGAGCAAAAAAATCGCTATTCTCTGTCCACGCATACCATCATCTCCTCTCAGCGCGCAAACACATGGTCGCCAATCCGGCGAATAATCGGACGGGACCAGATCCAGCTGCTTACCGGTTTACTGGGATTCCAGAAGAAGAGAGCTCCCTGGGTAGGATCATAGCCATTCAAGGCATCCCGGGCTGCCTGCAGGGCTGTAGCTGAAGGCGGCCTATTAATCAGTCCATTGGACACACTCTCAAAGGCCAGAGGCTGAAAAATCACATCAGCTATAGTGTTGGGAAACAGGGGGCTGGCCACCCGGTTTAAAACCACTGCCGCTACTGCTACCTGTCCTTCATAGGGTTCCCCACCAGCTTCAGCCTGTACCAGGCGAGCCAGTAAAGTCAGGTCATTGCGCCGCATCAGCCCCCGGCTGATTGTTGTGGTGGTCCGCACTGCCCTGGCTGGAGAAGTCCAGAGGCCCATAGCTTTCAGAGTGGCAGGCCCGACTACTCCATCAGGAGTCAATCCATTAGCCCGCTGGAATTTTCTCACCGCCGTCCAGGTCGATGACCCGTAGATTCCGTCAATTGGCCCCGTGTAATACCCCCAGGCCTTGAGTTTGGCTTGAACAGACCTTACATCTGCCCCGGAGCTCCCCCAGAACAGAGTGCGGGAGATGGCTGGCAAACTTTGTTCTGCCCAGTGCCAGCCCCAGCCCAGAAGTAAGAGGAAGATCATCAGCATCCCTAGCAGGGTTTTGCGTTCCATTTTTTTCATCCTTTCCCGCCAATTCTTTTCCGACCATAGTTTGCCTGCTCAGGGACTTAAATATGCAAAAGCGCAGAGCCTTAGCCCTGCGCTTTCAGAAGTTCTCCCGTATGTTCGCCACCTACCATGCGGGCCAGTTCTGTCAGCCTTTCCTCCGCTGCCAGAGTTTTGACCCGGGTAAAAGTTCTTTCCCCAACTACTTCTTTATAAATGTAGAAATGTTGATCAGCCAGACCTGCTACCGCCGGAGAGTGGGTGATGCTCAGAACCTGATACTGCTGGCCCAGCTGGGCCAGCTTTTCTCCTACCTTGCGGGCTGCTGCCCCGCTCAAGCCAGCATCCACTTCATCAAAAACCAGGGTGATTCCCGGTTCCTCAGTTAGCAAAACAGTGCGTAAAGCCAGTAAAATCCGGGATAATTCCCCACCAGAAGCGATTTTGGCCAGGGGCTTCAGAGGTTCTCCCGGGTTGGGGCTGAGGAAAAATTCCGCATCGCTGCCACCGTTCTGGCTCCAGTGTTCCGTTGGAGACAGCTGGACAGAGAAACGGGAACCGGCCATGGCCAGATCCGCTAATTGATTTTCAATCGCTCTGGCCAGGAGAATAGCGGCCTGTCTTCTTTGCCCATTGACCACCTCTGCCAGCTCTTTCCCCTCTTGTTCCAGCTGTTCCAGTTGTAGCTGGATTTCCTCCAGATTCTCTTCCGCCTGTTCCAGTTTGTTCAGCTCCAGTTTGATCTGTTCCCGGTAAGCCAGCACATCCGTCACCGTACTGCCATATTTTTTACAGAGCTGTTTAATCAGATCCAGTCGCTCCTGAGCCAGTTCCAGCCCTTCCGGGTCAAACTCGATTTTTTCCTGATAACGGTTCAGCTCCCGGGCCAGCTCTTCCAGGCGATAATAGCACTCCTCCACCTCAGTAGCCAGCGGAGTTGCTCCCTGATGCAGGCGAGCCAGCTGTTTCACTTCCTCCATCACCTGGGCCAGCAGGTCCAAAGCAGCCGGCTGACGGCCACTTCCTGCCGCCAGCAGTTCATAGGCCCTGCCACAGGACTGGGCCAACCTCTCCGCCTGACCCAGCAATTGTACCCTTTCCAGCAGTTCTTCCTCTTCCCCGGGTTGTAACTGGGCCTTATCGATTTCCTGCAGCTGGTAACGGAGTAAATCTATTTCCCGCCAGCGCTGCCGGCCGCTGGCCTGCAGTTCCTCCTTTGTTGCCAGCAGCTGGCGATAACGCCGGGCCAATTGGGCAAGCTGCCTGACCTGCTGGCAATGGTCCCGCCCGGCATAACGGTCCAGCAGTTCTAAGTGCCGTTCCGGTCTGAGCAAAAACTGCTGCTGGTGCTGAGCATGAATCTCGGCCAGGCCACCTATCAGCTCCCGATACTGGTTCAAAGGCAATAAACGGCCATTAATGCGGCACTGGCTGCGGCCATTCAGGTTCAATACCCTCTCCAGAAAAATAGTGCCGTCTTCCTCCGGTTCAATCCCCTGTTGCTGCAGTTTTACCACCCAGCCTTCCCGGTCAGCTGGCAAAAAAACCCCGCTTACTCTGGTTTCCTGGGCCCCATGGCGGATAAATTCAGTAGCCCCTCTAGCCCCGGTCAAAAGGGCAAGGGCATCCATGATAATGGACTTACCAGCCCCGGTCTCCCCGGTAAAAACCGTGAAGCCTTCTGCCAGCTCCAGTTCCAGCCTCTCAATCAGGGCAAAATTTTCGATACACAAGGTGAGGAGCATCATCGCTACCCCCTATCCCAGCATCATCTCTTTAAAACGGGTTACCACCTGTTCAGTTGCCTCTTTGGGTTTAACAATAACCAGAATAGTATCATCACCGGCTACCGTCCCCATGATTTCCTCCCACTGAGCCCCATCAATGGTGGAGGCCACCGCCTGGGCGGTTCCCGGCAAGGTTTTGATGACAATCAGGTTATCACAGTGGTCTATATGAGCTACGGAATCAAGAAAAATACGGCGCATTCGCTCTTCACTGTGCTCAATTACCGAATCCCGGGGCAAACCATAGCGATAGGTCCCATCTCCGGTGGGAATCTTGACCAGGCGCAATTCCTTGATATCCCGGGACACAGTGGCCTGAGTTACTTCAATGCCACGGGCCCGCAATTCCTCCGCTAGTTCCTCCTGGGTTTCAATAACTTTCTCCTCAATGATATCTAAAATCAGGCGCTGGCGCATTGCCTTCATCGCCAATTATCCTCCTTTTTCCACCAGTAATAAATAGGGCGCTGTCTGAGAGCGGTTCAACAGCCGCTGTGACCAAACATTATAACATCTGGGTAAAGCCGCTGCCCAGCTCTCCACCTCCCGGGCTTCCTCCTCACCGCCAGCGTGACCTGTATAGATAGCAATAGCAATTATTCCTCCCGGTAAAAGCAGTTCCACTGCCTGTTGCAGGGCGTTAAGGGTGGTCTCGGCCAGGGTAATCACCCTTTTGTCACTGCCTGGCAAATAACCCAGATTAAAAACCACTGCCTTGACCGGCTCTGAAACATACCGCTTAAGATGCTGGTGCCCATCCGGAATCAGTTCTACCCGGGCAGCCAGTCCGGCTGCCTCTAGCCGCTCTTTGGTATTGCTAATAGCTGTCTCCTGAACATCAAAGGCCCAGACCTTGCCGTTTTCCCCCACCAGTTCAGCCAGATACTGCGTATCATGGCCATTGCCACAGGTCGCGTCCACCGCCCGGTCGCCTGGCCGTACTACCTGAGCCAACCAGAAGTGGCTGAGAGCCACCGCTCCTGCCAATGGACTAGACATTGCACCGGTCACCCGCTTTCAGTTTCTGGCGCAAGACCTGGAAGAAAGTGCGGTCCGTTAACTTGATAAACCGCGCTCTTACCTCAGCCCGTTGCACACAGATCAAATCATTCGGTTCCAGCACTACTCCATGCTGTCCATCTACGGTCAACATAGCCTGTCCCTCATAATGACCCACTCTGATCATGACTTCGGCTTCAGGCCCCACTACCATGGGCCGGGAAGTAAGAGAATGAGGACAGATCGGGGTAATCAGCAGCACTTCCAGATGGGGTGGGACAATGGCCCCGCCTGCGGACAGGGAATAGGCAGTAGAACCAGTAGGAGAAGCCACGATAATCCCATCAGCGGGTATGGTGGAGACATGTTCCCGGTTGACGAAAATATCCAGTGGCAGCAGGCGGGCAAAAGCCCCCTTGGTCACTACCACGTCATTTAAGGCAATAGCGGTTTCCAGCAGCCTTCCCTGTCGCTGTACCCGGGCCTCCAGCATCATCCTTTCCTCGATCCGGTAGGCAGCCGCTGCCAGCCGCTCCAGGGCCCAGTCCAGGTCATGTACCTCGATTTCCGTTAAAAAACCGAGCTGGCCGAAATTGATACCAAGAACAGGGATACCCCGGGGTGCCAGGTCCCTTGCGGCCTGCAGGAGGGTACCATCCCCTCCTAACACCAGGACAAAATCGGCCTCCTCCTGGTCGATTTGCCAGCCCAGCTCCTTGAGACGAGTGCGGAGATAGTTTCCTGTTTCCACTGCTCCCATTTTTTGTTGGTTAATAATTAAACCAACGGTTTTGTTTTTCATCAGTTTCCTCCTTGCTCCAGGCCCAGGGAAAATTTCAGACCTGCCTCGATTTTGGGCACCAGCCGCCCGGGCAGTCTCCCGATTATCTCCAGTAAACGCTTGCGTTCGATGGTGAGAATAACGTTAAGCAAGACCGAACTGTTTTTCAAACCCGTTTCTGCCGCATTCTCTGCCCCCAGTGGTACTTGCAGGGGATCATCCAGACAATCCCCCGGTTTACAGGGTACAATGGGAGCCACAATTACCAGCGGGCTGACCCGGTTGCCCCAGTTATTCTGAATCACCAGTACCGGCCCTGTCCGCTCCCGGTCGTTAAAAAAATACCGGGCCAGCACGATATCTCCTCTTTTGATCTCCAGTCCATTCATAAATTATTGTCCCCTTTCCGGGCAAATAAAATTGACCCTGCTTCTGTTTAATTATAATATAGTAAAAAACAGCAACGCAAGGAGGCTTTCACATGAGTTTAGCTACCCTCTTTTCTCCCTGGGCCAGTTTCTACCGACCTCCTCTTTTCGCCCTCCTGCCCGTTGACGATCCCGGGCTAGGAGAGCTTTATCATCATCTACCCTATCACCTTCAACCCGTAGATTTGCTGGCTTCAGCCCGGACTATTCTCATTTATTTTCTACCTTTCCCGCCAGAAGTGATTGCTGCCAATCGCCAGCAACCTGATACCGCTCCCCTCTGGGCAGAATATTATGTTCGGACCAATCAGGTAATCGGCCAATTTAACCAGGCCATTGCTCACTGGCTGGAACAGGCAGGTTATCATGCTGCCTGGCAACCGGCTACCCATAATTTTGATGAAAAGACCTTGACTGCTCCCTGGTCCCACAAAAGCCTGGCAGTTGCCGCCGGTCTGGCTGTCTTTGGCCGCCACCAGCAGGCCATCACGGCAGCTGGCTGTGCCGGGCGCTTTGGCAGTCTGGTGACTGATGCCCCTCCCGACTGGCTGTCAACCCAGCTGCCCCCGGCACCGCCACCAGAGCCCTGTCTTGATTGTGGCTATTGCTGGCGGGTCTGTCCAGTCGGTGCCTTGACCGCAACGGGGCTGGACAAGCAAAAATGCTATAGTCGTCTACTGGAGGTAGCAGCCCGGTTCACTCACCTTGGCCTCTGTGATGTCTGTGGCAAATGTTCCGTTGGCCCCTGTGCCGCCTGGGAAAAGGAATAAAAGAACGGGAAAAAGGGCAGGATATCCCTGATTTATCCGCATAAGGAGGCCAAACCATGTATTTACGCCACCTGAAACGGCTGGGATTACTGCCTTTTTACTTTTCCCTGCTCCCCGAACACAAGCAATTGCTGCTAAGTTATGGCTTTGCCGACCCTGTCTACACCCAAACCCTGCGCCGCCCCTGCCAGTTTCTCTGGGTTACAGCAGCCAATGCTCTCCCCCATGGACACTGGGATTTCTGTGAGTTCATCCTGCACTATGCCTGGCAGCTGGCGGAAAAGCAGGGCTTACAGGCAGATCTGGCCCACATTCATGCCAATCTGGCCCAGCTCTATTCTGATCAGGTTTTGACAAAACAGAAGGCAGTGGAAAAATGCCTTTTCCACTGCCAGCAAGTGCTGAAAACCGGCTATTTTACCCGCTGGGCCCAGCAGCTGCTGGAGGAAATGTCCCAGCTCTATTGACCTAGGCCAGACGGCTCTGTACCACTGCCACCGCTTTTTCCTTTAGTTCCCGGGCCCGGGCCACCAGCTGATCCCGTTCGGCTTTGGCCTGGGCAACATAGGCCTCATCCTTGATCATGGGCAAATTGATGTCCACGCTGAGTAAAACAGCATTTAAAGCCGCTTCCGCCACATAAGCCCCTACTCCCACATCGCTGATAGCTCCCTTGTTGCCAATTCCACTCAAACGGTCGGCCAGCTCCAGAGCCTTTAAGCAAACCCGGGCGATTTCCAGCGGCGTGTCAGTAGCGTTTTTGAGAGCTTCCTGCATTTTGGCTGCCCGCAGGGCTTTTTCTTCTTCAGTGTTTTTGGGCATTTTCAATACTTCCATGAAGTTGCCGAATTCCTTAATATCCTGAGCAGTCAGTTCTTCCATGCGAGCCATTACTGCTTGAATTTCCTGCAGAATTTCTTTAACTTCCGGCTCTACATCCTTGTATTTTTCCTTGCCTACCGTCAAATTGGCCACCATTGAAACCATGGATGCTGCCAGACTGCCTACCAGGGCTGAGACACTGCCACCCCCTGGGGTTGGGCTGTCAGAAGCAGCTACTTTCAAAAATTCGCGCACAGAAAGGTCAAAAACGTGACTCATCCAACCAGTACCCCCTTTATTGTTGCTGGCGCTGCAGGCGAATGCCTTTCAGCACATTCCGGTAAATCAGAGCTGTGGTAAGGCTACCCACGCCACCGGGTACGGGTGTAATCCAGCCAGCTACTTCTTTTGCTGCTTCAAAGTCCACATCCCCGCAGATGCCACCATCGATTTCATTGATCCCGGCATCTACTACCACTGCTCCTGGCTTGATCATATCAGCCTTGATCATTTTGGCCTTACCCACAGCGGCGATGAGAATGTCCGCCTGGCGGGTGTGATAGGCCAGATCAGGGGTACGGCTATGGCATACAGTAACCGTAGCATTTTCCTTCAGAATCATGAACACCAGGGGTTTACCCACTGTTTCACCCCGACCCACGATTACCGCATGTTTACCGGCAATCGGCAGGCCAGAGCGCTTAATCACCTCAATACAGCTTTCCGGAGTGGCAGGAAAGAGGCCCTCCTCCCCGCTCAGTATGTAGCCCCGGTTGATGGGATGTACCCCATCTACATCCTTTAAAGGAGAAACGGTTTTCATCACCCGCTCCTTGCTGATGTGTTTGGGCAAGGGCAGTTCCACCATGATACCGTGGACCGTTTCATCCCCGTTGAGTTTTTCAATCAGCGCGATAACCTCTTCTTCCTGGGTGGAGCCGGGCAGATGGAAAAGTTCAAATTCAAATCCCAGTTTGGTCCCGGCATTTTTCTTGGAGTTGGCATAGACCACCGATGCCGGATCATCTCCCACCAGCACTACCGCCAGCTTGGGGCTAATCCCTTCTTCTTTCAATTTGCTGACCTCCGCCGCCACTTCCTCCCTGATGGTAGCGGCAATGGCTTTGCCATCGATTAAATTGGCAGCCACTCAAATCACTCCCCTCCCGATGATTTCAACCGTATATATTCTACGGAGAGGGAATTTTTCCTGCTGAGTTGTCAAACTATTCTATAATTTAAATTTGGTCGTTAAGCTCTGTAACTGACTGGCCAGTTGAGCTAAATTTTGGGCTGCATTGCTGATCTGTTCGGAAGTAGCATTCAGCTCTTCTGTAGAAGCGCTGATTTCTTCACTATTCCCGGAGCTGATCTCACAGCTACTCAGTACCTGACCGATGGCATCCCGCACCTGTTCACTGGAAGCCGCCATTTCCTCAGCAGCGGCGCTGTTTTCTTCGGTAATTGCAGCCACGCTGTCTACCGCTTTCAACACTTCCCCTGTCCCGGCCGAAATCTGTTCAATTACGGCAGACAGATTTTGCATTTGTTCATTGGCC
The DNA here is from genome assembly GCF_002049255.1 of Carboxydocella sp. ULO1. Classification (NCBI taxonomy): domain Bacteria; kingdom Bacillati; phylum Bacillota; class Clostridia; order Eubacteriales; family Clostridiales Family XVI. Incertae Sedis; genus Carboxydocella; species Carboxydocella sp. ULO1. Next base: position 52,230 of record NZ_BDLQ01000009.1, read on the forward strand.
TGCTCAATCATGGTGATAATTTCCCTGAGGGCTTTCTCAGCGGCATCAGCCAGCTGCACGCCATTTTCCACCTCTTCGGTTCCACTTTCCATGGCTGTTACAGCCTGGGCAGTGCCCCTCTGAATAGTATTGACCAGATTGGCGATTTCCTTGGTAGCTTTGCTGGAGCGTTCCGCCAGCTTCCGCACCTCATCTGCCACCACAGCAAAGCCTTTGCCGTGTTCCCCGGCCCGCGCTGCCTCAATGGCTGCATTTAATGCCAGCAAGTTGGTCTGTTCAGCAATCTCGTCGATCACCTGGATAATCTGGCCGATTTGCTCGGAGTAATGCCCCAGCTCCCGGATTTTTTCTGCCGATTCCAGCACCACATTGCGAATCCGGTGCATCCCCCGGATGGTTTCTTCTACCGCCCTTCCCCCGGCTTCTGCCACTTCTGTCGTGCGGGTAGCTACCTGGGCCACCTGGGCCGTGTTCTGACTGGCCTCTTCTACCCCCTTGACCATCTGATTAATCATTTCCGCCATTTGCGTAACGTTCAGTGCCTGTTCCTGAGCCCCCCGGGCAATCTGGTCGATAGCATTGTTCAGCTGTTCCATCATTACCGCTGCGTTTCCGGCAGTAGCACACTGCTGATTGTTAGCTGCTGCCAGCTCCGTTATGGAGCGGGCAACCTGGGTGGAAACCGACACTCCCGCTTCTGCTGCTGCATTCAGTTGCTGGGCAGTTGCTGCTACCTGCTGGGCTGAGTCCTGCAAATTGCCCAGCAATCGCCGCAGGTTTTCTACCATTGTGGTGAAACTGCCGGACAGAATCTTGATTTCATCTTCAGTTTGCACTTCCGGAATTTTAACTGCCAGGTCCCCTTGAGCTACCAGCTCGGTAGTGGCAGCCAGTTCAACCACAGGCCGGGAGAGTTTATTAGCCATGCGCCAGGCAGTCAGCAGACCCAGGACCAGACCGACCAGGGTAATAAAAATATTGATAAGATTGGCCTGAATTGAAGTTTGCTGAGCTGAGTCCACTGCCCTCTTCACTTCTTGCTCAATCAGCCCAATCAATTCACTGCTAATCTGATCATAGGCTTTGGCGTGGGGTAAAGCCTTTTGGGCCAGTTCCATACCCTTCTGTTTATTGCCATTGCGAAAAGCACTGATGATTTCCTGACAGATCGTCACATAGGCTTTATGTTCAGCTCTCAACTGCTCGAGTTTCTGAATTTCCGCTTGAGAAACAAGCGCTTTTTCCAATCTGCCAGCTGTTACATCCCATTCCTTTTGCATCTCCGTAAACTGACTGGCATAATCCTCGTTCCCATAGAGCATGTAGGCTCTGACCAGTCCGCGCAAATTTAATTCATCCCCCCGAAGTTCCGCGACAGTTAGCGCAGCTGGCATATCCTGTCTAATTATTTCACCATAGATCTCATGCATTTTACGCATATTGATAAAGCTGCTTATACTGAGTATGATCGCTACCGCTAATAAGCTAAAGAATGTGACAAGCAATTTTCTTTTGATTGTCCAGTAACTCACTTCCATTCTCTCCTCTCTGGATTTCCATACCCGCTGCCTTTCCGCCAGCCAAATTCGTTCAATAAGTTGCAATCTTATTTTATATATTCTTCACTGCTAAACTTTTTCCTGCAAATTTATGGTTTTTTCGACAACTTTTGTTCAGTGACAACATAGTGGTAAAAAAGCAAGCCCTCATTCCAGTTGAACGAGGGCTAAATTGTAGTCTTATTTAATTTTCATCCAGTATCCGCTTTTCACCACTAATGGCCTGCAAAGGCTTGATATTCTGGGTTACTTCCAGGGTACCAGCATATTCGCCCTTCTCATTGCGCACTGCAAAATAGGTAATGTAAACATACATGCCATTGAAAGGCAACCAGAACTCGGCTTTATTGCGCCGACCGTGCTTGAAATCGTCCAGAATTTTCTCCACTATATGCACACTGTCAGGCGGATGGCAGTTCTGCACCCTGCGCCCGATAATAGCGGGAGTACGGGCAAAAATGCGTTCCGGGCCCTGGGAGAAGTAACGCACTACATCATCTCTATCTACGAAGGTAATATCCACCGGCAGGTGGTTGAATATGAGGGTAATTTCTTCTAAAGTCAACTCCCCCACACCGACTTTTAACTTCCCTGTCGCCGCAACCTGGCCTTCCGCCTGAGTTGCCGCGACATCAAGCCCCGCTGCCCGCCATTTTTGTGCTGGTTTAACCAAAGTGTAACCGATTTCATCACTCTGGTCATGAATGGCCTGCCACTGAGCCGGAGTGAATTTGTCCAGACACATAGGAAAGAGGATATTTTCTTCTTTAAAAATCATGCTGACTACTGCTTCCAGAGCGGGTACGGCTACCTTCCGGGCAAAAGCTACTATTTCTTCCTGTTCTGCCGGCGGGCTGGCTAAAAACTGACGGACTTGTTTGAGCAGAGCCCGGATATCATCATGAACAGCCCACATTACCTTGGAAGGCCCGGAAATGCCATGTTGCTCCAAATAGGGGAAAACTATGTTTTCCTTGCGGCTGTAATGCTTTTCGATCTCCATTAAACTGCTGTGAACCTGTCGCCACTCTGCCAGCAGTTCCTTCAGCTCTTCGGGCTCTGCTGTAGCCAGGCGGTCAATAATTTTTCGCTCTTCAGCCACAACCTGTTCAATGGCCCGGTTTTCCAGCTTGAAGGTGTGTACCGGGTGGCCCGGCTCCTCCTCTGGCCGCCCTTGCTTCTCCAATCCCTCCTGGAACAGGGCAGCATGGACATCACATAACCGCTTTACTTCCTGTTCACTCAATTCGCCGGAAGCGATCAGTTCCTGTTCCAGGGCCCCTACTTCGCTGGCTCCTACTTTCTCCAGGAGATGTTTAAACTCCCTTTTCAACACCTCAGGATCTTTGCCAGCATGCAGGGCCAGGATGATTTCCTTGAGCTGCTGGCGTTTTTCTTTGCCATTATCGATCAGTTCGCTCATTTTACATTCTCCTTTCGTCATCGCCCTTCTGATTATAGTTTACCGTTTTACTCGGAATTAAACTGTGGTGATTGACGAAAGGAAATGTGTTTTTCATCACAGTAATATTTGATTAAAATTTACTTAAAGTTTGTTTCTTCCCGGTCTGTTTCCAGTTCCCTTACTTTTAATAAATCCTGAACCAGTTCTTCCTGGTTTGCCAGACAACCAGCAATTCGACGAATAACCTCAATCTTGCTTTTTTTGCCTATCGGTGTAAGTATTACCTGGTCCTGTTGCCATTTAAACAAAATTTGGTCTCCCACTTTAAGATTCAGTAACTTAATAACTTGTTTTGGAATTGAAATAACATAGCTGTTCCCCACTTTATATATTTTTCTTACTTCCATTTGAAAACCATCCTTTCACCAGCAGATAATTAGCTTCATACTGGCCAACAGAAGTTATTTCCCCTTCCGCTTGTCCGCTATGGCGAAAATCAAACACCAACACATTATAGCCATTCTTGACCAGTTCAACTACAATAGCCAGTCCGGGATCATCTTTTAGTCCATAATCTGCCGGTGTTTGTTCCGCAAGAAGTCGAGACGGATGAGTTAAAAACCCGTAAATTCCCGTAAACAGCAGTAAAATAATCAGCCCGATAACTCCCCAGCGCTTATACTGCTTGTACATAAACAAACCCTCCCAGTACACTGCAGCTTTAATCTATCTCTATCATATTCAAAACAAAAGCTCCCATTCCTGCAAGAATGAGAGCTTTTTGCCACCCGGAAAACAAATTGCTTCCCAAACACTATGTTACGAATCATCGGTGGCTAGCACAACTGCTTTCTGCTGGTATTGCTGAAATAAATCCAATGTGGACCTCGATTTTTCTAATTCCCTTAGAAGCTTTATCGTAAGCTCCATTCGACCCGAAACCTCTAGTTTCTGGTAGATCCGGGAAATATAAGTGTTTATCGTTCCCTGGGACAGATGTAATTTCCTGGCAATTTCGGCATAAGACTGCTCACTGGTCAAAAGTGGTATAATTTCTATTTCTCGTGAACTCAGCGACCCCTGGGCCAATTTCTGTGCCAGCAAGGAAAGCATGTTGTTCCTCTCTTTCTCATACCACACCTTCGCTACTACCTGCTGCAGTCTATTGCAGATTAAACTGACTACCATAACGGCAAGCCTCAAATCATTCTCGTTCGGTGCTGAAACATCAAAGGCCCAGAGTACTTCACCGTTAGGTAAAAAAATCAGGCCCGCAGCACACCAGATGTTCCCAAACACATCTTTCAGGTAATGTTGTGGACCCAGCAAGATAACTGTCCTTTTCAGGTTGAGAGAAAGGGCAATGGCATTGGTTCCTGCACTGTAAAGCCGAAAATCGGTGCCCTGCCGCAAGCCTTTACCTAGATACTCTTTCCGGTTGCGGGCTATGGTGTAAAGATTTATTCCCCGGGCATCAGTAAGAAAACAGACAAATCCTGCTGGAAGGATTCTGTACACTTCCTTCAGAACAGGCAAAGCTGCTTTCAGATAATCCCGTTGTGTCCTTTTTAGTTTAACTACGTCTGCCAATGGCAGAATATGCCTGGGGTAATTGACGTTAGGAGTTAGACCGAATTTTGCACACTCAATGTCGAAATTCTTTAATTCATCCTCTGTTACCCCAAACTCATGCAAAAAATCAACCAAATCAGGTGGTTTCAGCTCAGATATAAATTGAGAGTACCTTCCTTTCCAGCCGTTTTTGTTCAATTCGCTACCCACCCTTCCCCTGTTAACTGTTACTAATGAATGAAGAGTACATCTCTATTTTATCACTAAACCACAAAAAATCCTGTCGTTATTTGTCACAAAAAGATTCTTTTTCAAAATTATGCTATAAATCTAAGTATTAATCTATACCCAACCAAAATTAAAAATACTTATTAGATTAAATAGATTATTATTTTTTGCTTTTTAGCCCCCTAACTCATTTGGACACTAGGACTCTTAAGAGTTAAAATAATGTTAGGGGGCGATTTTATGATACGCAGAAAATATACCGCTAAATTTAAGAATCAAGTCATTAAGGAAGCGCTGGAAACTGGAAATAATGCCATAGTAGCAAGAAGGCACGAACTGAATCCTAATATGGTCAGCCGCTGGGTAAGAGAATACAAACAGGGCAAACATCAATCTTTACCTGTGGAACATTCAACTATTAATGAAATTTATCCTGATTACAAGCAGCTTACTGAGGAAAATGAGCAGCTAAAGAAACTTCTTGGTGAAAAAGACCTGGAAATAGCTATTCTTCGTGATTTAGTAAAAAAGAAAAACCCTCACTTGCTGACAAGATTGAAGTAGCCAAAAAATGGATTAATCTAGGGTACCCAGCAGTCAAAGTATTGCGTATCGTTGGGGTATCCAGGTCAACTTACTATTATCAGCTAAAGAGACAATATGCCCAGAGGAGAGCAAGTGGGGGACGTCCTGTGCCTGGGTATTCTTGTGATGAACAAAAGACTAAGATAAGTGATGAAGAAATAAAAAATGGTTATTACAGTTTATAGAAAATGAGGGCTTTGCCTATGGTTATGTCAAATTGACCATGGCATTACGGAAAACTCTCGGACTGATCATCAATAAAAAGAAGGTTTATCGTTTATGTAAGCAACCGGGCATTCTACGTCCGCAAAGGTAAATAAAACCCAATTATCCCAGCTAGGAACCGTACTATAAATAATTCAAACCAGTTATGGGAAACAGATTTGAAATATGGCTCTATAGCGGCTGAAAAAAGATTTTTCTTTAGTCTGTCATATATTGATGTATATGATAGGTCGATCGTCGGTTACCATATTGGTCTGAAATGCGAAGGCGTAGACGCTGCCAGAACACTGGAACAGGCATTATGGAAGCGAAAACTACTTGAGGAAGAAATTAAACCTGTGATCAGAACAGATAATGGTCCACAATTCAAATCTCGTATTTTCCAGAAAAAATGTCAGAGCCTGAAAATCGAACATGAACGTATTCGCAATAGAACACCGAACATGAATGCACACATAGAGGCATTTCATAGCATTCTAGAAGCAGAATGCCTAAGCTTGTATGAGTTCCAAACATATGCCGAAGCCTACAAAGTAGTAAGTGATTTTATAAAATTTTCCTCTCAACCGCAACTAATGAATAGCCAATTCGGAAATGGAGTCAAGGGTGAGCGTAGCAAGGGCGAAGCCTTTACCCTTGACGGAATTGAGGAATTGGCTAAAATAGGAATTCAGTTGAGAGAAAAACCAAAGAAAACTTGAGAATTTAAAAGTATGTATCCAAAATTAGGGGGTTAGCCCGCAATTATTTGTTGGCAATATAGCTATTTCTGACCGAGAAAAATTGCGGAATCAGGAGGGCACATGCCGAAAAAGATCTCTGAAATAGTTCACCAATCCCTTCCAGGTAATCCCGAAAGAGGTGAAGGTATAATATTCTGCTATCATTACAATTATACATATTAATAAATAGTACTTTTTTTTAGTAGAGAAGTACATCTGCAACCAAAAAACAATAATAAACAAACTACTAACTACTGCCAAAATATCGGTAAATTTAAGTTCTTTCAAAGATGTCACCCCTGGTTTATAAATATTACAGTAATATACGCTTCTATAAAGCCTGCCAAAACTATTAAGGAAATTGATAAAAACAACAGTCCGCAAAATTTCCTGAGATATATATCAAGCTTGACTTCCTTGCCCCGAAGGGACGCAAGCAGACATATAAGTGACTGAAACCCTGCTGCAGACCCGAGCATTATCCCGGCAATCTCTATCAGACCGTGAGGAACCAGTCTCAAAAAAACATCCGATGCCGGCATAACTTGTAGACTGGCGACAATTCCATCCCCTAGTGTAACTCCATTATAAACCAAAATAATTGCGGTTGAAACTCCAAATGAAAGGAGGCCGGAAATTAAATATATAATCCCTTTTAGATTATTCTTTATTATGGGATAGGCTTCATAATAAGGATCAAATCGTTGGAGCGGGACAAACCGGCTAGGCTCGGCGGCGATTTCTGAACTGAGGACTACACCAATTATCCCGCCTGCTCCATAAATAAAAAATGCGAACAGCAGTTCCGGATAACAGCAGGAAATGAGTGTTCTAAGCCTATCAACCATAATTCTCCTCCCTGAATTTAGATTTTTGAGCAGGGGGGAAGATCCCCTGCTCAATCAGTTTTACCACATAATAACTTCCTTTGCTCCTTGGCGCCACAGCATTCGCTTGACAATCTCAATTGTCAGGACACCCAAAGCCCCGATACCACCGAAGATGCCGGCTAGAATAGCAATAATAGTAGCCGTATCATGCCCGGCATTTATCAGCTGGATTAACTTAGTAGCTACACCATAGGATGCAATTCCGGTGCTTACCAGATCAAACATATTCTTCACCTCCCTCTACTGATGAGAATTTATAATAACTACAACTATTGGTTGTAATTATTACCTTTGTCCTCAGAACTGCGGGTCAATTTGAGGAAGATGTCTTCTAAACTGTTGTTTCCCGCACGTGCGGTTTCTCGAAGCTGGGATAGTGTCCCAAGGCCAACGACACGGCCCTTGTTTATAATTAGGAGCCGATCACACAACTTTTCGGCAACCTCCAGGATATGGGTGCTGAAAATAATGCAATTTCCTTCCCGGACATAGCCCTTTAGGTAGTCCTTAATTAATTTACTGCTTTCCGGATCGAGTCCGGTTAAAGGCTCATCGAGAATCAATATCTTGGGCTTATGGACTAAAGCCCCCAGCAAGGCGATTTTTTGCTGCATTCCTTTAGAATATGTCTTAATAAAATGGTCAAACTTGTATTCTAGATTTAGCAAAGGCAAAAGCTTTTCGGTACATTCCAAGCATTCTTCAGAGGGGATCTCCCAAAGGTCGGCCATGAATTCTACATATTCTCTACCGGTAAGGTAATCGTACAGGTTTAAATCGTCCGGAATAAAGCCAATTTGTTTCTTCATTTCCACCGGGTTGGTTATATTGTCAAAACCGCATACAGTAATAATGCCTTCGTCAGGCTTAACCAGTCCGGTGATCATCTTAAGAGTTGTGGTCTTTCCTGCACCATTGGGACCCAATAACCCGAAAATCTCACCTGTATTTACCCTAAAGCTGAGATTTTCCACAACCAACTCATTTCCGTATTTTTTAGTCAGCCCTTTAACCTCCAGCATCTAGCCACACTCCTGTCTTAACTCCATATTTCCCCAATGGAATGAGAGTTTTCAAATTGATTCTCCTCAACTTTCCGGCAGCAGGCCGAAAAAAAGACAACTGTCAGAGCCAAACTCAGTAATATAAATAACCCCAGGCCAACATACGGACTTTTAAAGTAGAAGAGGATTCCTCCACCCAAAAATATGTAAACGGTAGCCAGGAAGTTCATTAGTATTTTCGCTTTGGTAGTTGGCAAATCAAGCAGTGAGGTGTATTCAAAATTGGGGAAGGTGGTAGTAGCAGTAATGCCCATTGTTGCCAGTGTTGGTACGGCAGCCATTGCACCTAATAATACAAAGCCGGTTAAACTGTGAAAGAAGAGGGTAACGATTATGTTCATTAATACAGTTACAGGTAAAGCAACCAGCACGATACAAAGAATTTTAGCGCTAATTATCCTGACCGCCCTGACAGGTGAAGCTTTCAGAACTAAAAAATTGTTCCCCTCTGAATCTATGGAAAACCTGTCCAACAACGCAAAAACCGTCAGATTTGCCCCAAATATAACTAGTAGGGTTGCTAAAGCATCCCGATTAATTTTTATGCCTGTTGCCTTGCTTTGAACAAAAGCAAATACTCCCGTTGACATTGCAAATCCCAACAGCACCATAACCAGTACAGGTATCCAGGTGAACTTCCGGTCGCGGATTAAGCTGCGGAAATCTTTAACCAGGATAGCCCGGGTTTGTGGATTAACCCAGGATAAACTACTTTTTAGCCGTGCGCTGAACCTTTCCAGCTTAATTCCAGACTTCGGTTGATTAAACTCGTAAAACAGTCCAAACAAAGCCTCCCTCTCAATGTCTTTCATCAGGTGCCTTGTGAGGACAACAACGATAGCCACAAGCAGATAAAATCCCGTAAGCCTCAGGAACGGCAAGGCATACATTTGCTGTCCTGCCTCTATTACGGCCCAAGCAAGCCAATTGTGCGGCAATATCGGGTTTAAAACCGCCTCGACCATAAATTTATAAAAGTGGTTTTCCACAATAGCCCCAAGCAGCGTTCTGAATTTGGAGTTATCGATTATTTTCGCAAACGGCTGGAAAATATAAATCAATGAAATGACGTTCAGACCCATAGCGAACCAATAAAATAAGGTGTAACCGATAATTTGCTTATGGAGGATTTTCGCCCTAATTACGAGAAGAATTGCAGCAACCCTTATGGTATTACCCAGGATAAAAATACCGGAAATAGCCAGAGTACCTGCCAGTACGGTTACAGTAGCCGGGTTTAGCATTAATACCAGGTTAATAGCTACTGGTAATGCTAAAAACACTGTCCAGCCCGCCAGGTTTATGTAATGACGTTCGAATAACTTGGCGAGTATAATTTCCCGGGCTGAAAGTGGTGCAAGGAGTAAGTTTGCAAAGTCATCTGCCTGCAAAAACCTGATTATTCCGTTTTTTAAATTATTAAAAACAGTACTCACTGTGAGAGAAAACAAGAACAAGCTTAACCAGCGGATCTGTGTTCCGACCGGAATTTTATTCAGGTAATTTAGAATCATGCTTAATAACAGGTTAGAAAATAATAACGAGATCATGAACAGGATCAGTCCAGCTAAAATAAGTAGAATCAGGCTTACCCAGACCCGTTTCTTATCCTTCTTGTGTGCTTCGTTACCGTAGAGGATTTTGTTAATTAATATGTTCTTTCTGTTTCTTAACACTATCCAAATCTTTCGCATAATCAACTCGACCTCTGTTAATTTAACAAACAGGGGGATGTCCCCCTGTTTATTACCAAAATACTGCAGCACTCATTCCTAGTTCCCAGATCTTCTTCCTGATAGCAGAATAAAAAACCCCAATCCAGGAAGCTACCCCGGATACAATTGCAATAATTGTAGCAATAGACAACCCTGCATTTATTGCATCGGCAATTAGCCAAGCAGTATAATAACTTACCCCAATATTTTGAACCATCGCGAATTCTGGCATATTTATCACCTCCTTTCCGATGACACTTGTTATTTCGGTACCCTTGGAAGCACACCGGGCATGATACTTTGAACCAGCACTTCAATGGCAAAAAAACCGGCAACAAGTAGATAGGATTTTTTCCATGACGTTTTTAACAGTACATGGATTACAATTCCCAGCAAAAACAACGACCATAGATTAAACAGGTCGATATTGCCATAGAACGCATTCAGAAGCGGGGAACCGGTGTTGATCACTGAAGCTAGCCCCTTTTTAACCGGAATTATACCGGTCTGGCTGACCTTTCCTGCTAGCAGGAGTAACTTAAGATTTTTGGGGATTTGTTCAAAACCCAGCATAGACACCACATACCTTAATTGCAATTCTTGTTGAAAAATTTTACCTATAAAGAAAAAGACTAGACAACCAAGAATAAATGTAAATAAACCCATTATCGTACTTGAGAACACAGCTACAACACTGAAAATAACTTCAGCATTACCACTTATAGTGATATCAGTCTTTTTTAATTGTGTTTGCACAACTGGAAGCATGGTAAAAGCAAAGATAAGTTGAGTCAGGGTAATTGACAAAAATGGCATGAGAAACCGGGGGGATTCGGTCAGTTGTATGAAAAAAGCTTTGGGATTAGTTATAAAAGTATAGTAAACAAATTTCTTCGTCTCGGGATTATTCTGGTTAAGGTTTGAAACTGTGCTTTCCATATTATCCTCCAGCTCGTAATTTTACTTTTCTGCAGGTCAGCCTTTTTTTATTGCTTCAAGAGGCTTTAGTCGTACTGCCCTAATGGCCGGATATAGCCCCGAAAGTAAACCGATCATAGTGGAAAAAGCGAGACCTAGGTTAAAACTCATCTTGAAGCTGTATCGGGCTTTAGCAAATATCTGGGTTAGAATCACTTTGCTATCTGGAAAAACCGTAACCATTTGGATTTTCCTAGCAGAAGGGCTTAACACAGTTCAATGGCCTAAAAATATAGATTTTAAAAACAAAATTTTTCATTAAAGATTATATTTAATAATTTATGCCATTATATCCCATTTCATATAATATATACTTCGATTAAACTAATTTATAATTACACCTTTTGACATAGAAATCTCAATAAACTTTTAATTTCTCCGTTTTTTTAAAGAGTTAACCCTCAGATATACACCTTATTAATAAAACTACTTGACCTTTTCCCAAGAATGGTATTAATAAACGTAATTTGTAACACAAATCCGTTAAAGATGATTGTCTTTTAAAATAGGTCGTTAATTAAATCAAAGTTGCCTAATTGCTTCTAACGGACTTAACTTTGCTGCCCTTACTGCCGGGTAGAGTCCCGCCAATAGTCCGACTAATGTTGAAAAGCCTAGTGAAAATATAGCCAACCATAGCGGTACATAAACCAGTTCAATCGTTTCCGTGGCCCCCTTTCTTAAATACAAGTTAGCAAGCACGTTTATTATCTTAGAAGCTGTCCAACCAAAACCTAACCCAATTATCCCACCCAGAAATCCAATCGTTCCTGCTTCAAATAGGAATATCATTTTTATATCTTTAACTGTAGCACCAACAACTTTCATAATGCCGATCTCTCTAGTCCTTTCATAAATTGACATAATCATGGTATTGATAATTCCAAAGGATGCTACAAATAAAGATATAGAACCAATTCCGCCCAGGAATACCTCAATAATTCCAAAAATCTTGTTTACTGTACCCAACATTTGTTTAAGCGAAAAAATTGAGAATCCTAATCCTTCGATTTCTTTTTGCGCCTGTTCTATGTTTTGGGGCGAGTCTATTTGTACTTTAACTAATTCATATGACATTTTTTCCCCTTGCCTACCCTCTTTCCACATTTTTAAGTTCTTAGCCATTCCTAATGGTACAAATACGCTTACATCTTCTTGCTGCCCTGTTTCTACCAGAACCCCTACAACATTGACTCTTATCGTTTTTTCCTCAGTTTGGCCATCCTTATCAGTCTTAACGGCTTTTAAAATTAAACTCTTTCTATAGAGGTCTATCTTTTCCTGCTGCTCGTTAACACTATTTTGTATGGGAAAATCCGATACCTTTTTTTCTTTCTTTTTGCCAAGTTTCTTGCCATTTTCCGTTCCCTTTGTTTCCTCCTGAAGAGCTTGTCCTAACTTGTAACCAACAATAACTACGTTTTTATCCCCCTGCCGAAAAGACCGTCCTTTATAAATCTGCATAACTTTTTGCGAGTAACTGGGTTCCACTCCTTTTATAATAACTTTAGACGAATACCTTCCGACCTTCAGTTCTATACCATACACTGACAGATCGGGGGTAACATCTTTAACATACGGAAGTTTAATAATTTTTTTAATGGCTTTATCATCTAATGGTTCAACAGGCTCCATCTGGTCAAAACTTTGATCGGACGAAGTAATCTCATATTTTGGCATAACTCTGAGTTCAGTAGCAGACCCCATATTTCCCAGTTGTTCCGTAATATTTTTTTTCATACCAGCCCCTATGGAAATCATAGTCACTATGGCTGAAGTACCAATCACAACACCGAATGTAGTTAGGGCAGTCCTGACTTTCATCCTCAGGAGGTTTGTCCAAACAATTCTCAGCAGGTCTAATTTATTCATCTTATTCACCTAATCCAAAAATTGCCAAAATGAAATTTTTGATCCACGACCAAAAACCACCTTCATTTTTAGTTTTGCTAACCGCCGGTTTTTCCGGTGGTTTTTCTACTTCGATGGTCACCGGTTTAACAATAGTTGTTTGCTGGCCATAGTCGTTAGTATAGGAAAAAGTTATATTTCCTGAATAGACTCCGGGCTTATCTAATCTAGCAGTAGTCTCATATATATCACTACTTCCTACATCGAACTTCCCAAGATAATAAGTGGGATAATCTACTTCAAAATTACCGGTAAAAGTGATAAGTAAGTTTTCAATTGGCTGTTTGCCTATATTGATGAAGTCAGAGTAAATCTTGAACTCCTGACCTGGTTTTATCTTTTGAGGATAATCAAAACTCATGATCTGTAAACTTTGATCCTGGATAACCGGAATTCCAATAACCTCCTGATGGGACAATGCTTTCCCCTCTTTGTCCTGGTACTCCACATTGACCACAAGGTTATACACTTTAGACTTCGCTTCTCCACCGGCAAACATTTTCTGTTTAACTGTGCGGGTCTGATGAGGTCCCAATCGATTAATAAACAAGGTATTGCTGCTGTCAACGGGAGCAAAAACCAATAGACCTTGCTCACCCTGAACATTATTTAAGGTCAGAGCAATGTTCTGTGCCACATCCCCCCCAATGTTTTGTACATGAAATTCGATTTCAAATAGTTTACCTGCCTCTACTTTCGGAGACGTAAGCCGGGTACCTACGATCAATACCTTCGGCTGTGTGATGGACCGGTTTTCTTCCTGGTTTACCACAGGAACGCCGATAAATTCTTTCGACTGGTACTGGTTTCCTGACTCATCCTGATAGTCAATAGTTAAGGCAATATTATGTCTTCCGCTGGCTGCTTTCTTGCTGATTGCCAACTTAATCCTTTTTGTTATTGCTGAGAACCCATCTACCTGATTGACAAAGACAGTATTACCTGAGGCTACGGTGGAAAAAGTATTTTCATCTGCACCCATATTTTCCATTGTAACTTTTACATTTTGCGCAGAAAACTTGGTAAAGTTGGTAATTTCCAAAGTAAGATCAAAATTCTCTCCAGCCCCGACAGGTGATTTGCTCAAATTGTAAGAGGTTACTGAAAGTTGCGGTTTGCCTTCTTCATGAGAAAGTTTTCCGTTTTTAGTTACTGTAACACCAACCACTTCAGTTGTTCTGTATTCCCGCCCGTCGATCCCCTGATATTCCAAATTTACTGAAATATTATACATTTTAGGTTCTGCTTTGGGACTTACAGCAAACTCGAGAGACTCCGTCTTGCTTTTTCCATCTTCAAGATAATTTATATAAACCGAATTGCTTCTGTTTACCGGCGAAAAGACAGTCAAACCATTGGAACCTTCCACTGAGTTGACAGTTACCTTGATGCTTTTTGCATCTTCTAATCCAAAATTGGTAACATCAAGAGTCAGTACCACGTTTTGACCAGCTTCTACGGCCCCGGGAAAAGTTTGGACCCTGGAGATGACCAGTTTTGGTTCGTATACCCTTTTTTCTTCCGGTTTTTCTAAAGGGATTCCAATAACCTGTTCGGTGTTAAGTTGTTGCCCGTTCTCGTCCTCGTACTCAATGGTTATATAAAGATTATTAACTCCTGCGCCGGCGGTAGCGCTTGATCCAAGTTTAATTTGCTGGGAAACTTCTTCATTACTTTTAATTTCATTACCTGGCAAAGTAAGATAGACGATGTTCCCAGATTTGAAAGAGGAAAAGGGACTCAATACACTTCCCTTGTTAATCAGGATTCTGACATTTCTTGCAGGCTTGTCACCGATGTTTTTAATGAATAAAGTGGCATCAAAAGATTCCCCGGCCTCTATATTTGAAGGTCGGGTGCTCACTGAAGTTATAATCAGCTTAGGATAAGGATATGCGGCAGAAGTTCCTGGTGGAAAAGTCGACAGAATCAACAATAATATCACAAAGACAGTTATCGTTTTTACATAATGCAACTTCATTCCCTGACACCGTCCTGAAATCTACGGCTTTTGCTGCCGTAAGCAATTTTTTCGATTCTACCGTCTCGAAAGTGAATAACCCTGTCCCCATAAGCAGCGATGTTAGGATCATGAGTAACCAGAACAATCGTTTTTTGATTCTCACGGTTTAACCTGTTTAGTAATTGAATAATTTCCTGGCTTGTTTTGGAGTCCAGGTTACCCGTCGGTTCATCGGCCAGAAGGATCTCCGGATCGTTGGCCAATGCCCTGGCAATACTAACTCTTTGCTGCTGCCCCCCGCTAAGTTCGTTGGGCTTGTGGTTTTCCCTGTTGCTTAAACCAGTTAATTCTAACAAACGTTTTGCTTTCAGGTGGCGCTTGTTTTTGGGAACTCCTGCAAACAACATAGGCCTTTCTACATTTTCCAGCGCCGTTAATGTATGAATCAGATTAAAGGATTGAAATACAAAGCCAATATGTTTCCGTCTTAACAGGGCGAGAGCATCTTCTGATAGCTGGGTAATTTCACGGTCACCAATGGTAACTTTGCCGGAAGTAGGCCGTATCAGTCCTCCCAATAGATTTAGCAAAGTCGACTTACCGGACCCCGAGGGACCCACCAAAGCTATAAACTCACCAGGATTGATCTCTAAGCAAATATCATTAACAGCGTATATCTCTTCCTGGCCCATTGTGAATTTCTGGGTAAGTCGTTCGACTTTGATTATAGGCTTAATCAAGTTCTTCTTAGTATCCTTAACATGATTTGAGATAAGATTCTGACCAGGGTAATCCTGATGATTCTCCGTTTGGTTAGACATTTTAATCTCTCCAGGTTTTGTTATAAATAGAGTGTTCTAGCAAAAATTATAAAATTAACTACATAATTTTGCCAATCATATGTTTATATGAATTTTTGCTTTGCATCGTAAACACCTTCGGCTCTCGCCCATGCCATGCTTGCACAAAAAAATCCCTGCCCCAATAGGACAGGGATTGCCTTTTAAGCCAGTTTGCTCAAATCCGCAGCCGCACTTAAATCAGCGGCCAGTTCCCGTAACAGGGCCAGCCGGGCCCGGCGCAAATCCTCCTCTTTGGCCATGACCATCACCTCGGTAAAGAAGCGGTCAATCACCGGCCGCAGCTGGGAAGCCTGTTTGAACCACTCTTCATAGCGTCCAGCCCGCAGGAGCTCCTCGCTTTCCTCCCGGAAAGCCTGCCAGGCAGCCAGTAGCGCTTGCTCCGCCGGTTCCTGCAACAGCTCGTTCACTACTTGCCCGCCTTCATCCTTTTTGGCCAGATTGACCACCCGGGTAAAAGCTGTCTGCACATCAGCAAAATCCGCCTCCTGCCGGACTTTGGCCAGAGCGCGGGCCCGTTCAGCCGCAGCGGTCAGGTCAGCATAACCGGCCGCCAGGACAGCATCCACTGTATCATAGGCCAGGCCTTCATCTTCCATCAGGATATAACGGAGGCGAAGGCGGAAAAACTCCATTACTTCCACAACGGTTTTTTCCCGGTCCAGCTTGAGGCCAGGCTTGTCAGCAATAGCAGCATAAGTCCTGTTGATAGCTGCCGGTAAATCCAGATGCCAGCCCCGCTGGAGCAGGATATGGCAGATACCCAGAGCCTGCCGCCGCAGGGCGTAGGGATCCTGAGAACCGGTAGGCTGAATGCCCACTGCAAAGCACCCTACGATGGTATCCAGTTTGTCAGCAATGCTGACCAGAGCCCCGGCTACGCTGGCAGGCAGCATATCCCCGGCAAAACGGGGTAAATAGTGCTCGAAAATGGCCTGCGCCACTTCTTCCCGTTCGCCTGACAGGCGGGCATAATAGCGACCCATAATGCCCTGCAGTTCAGGGAACTCATAAACCATGCTGGTGACCAGGTCCGCCTTGGCCAGCCGGGCTGTGCGAGCGGCAATTTCCTTTTCCTCCGCCACTACCTGCAAGGTCTCCGCCAGGTAGGAGGTCAGGTTCTGAATGCGCTGCACCTTTTCCCCCAGTGTCCCCAGGTTTTCCTGGAACACGATTTTATCCAGTCTGGGCAGATAGGCAGCCAGGGGCTGCTTCTGGTCCTCCTCATAGAAGAACCGGGCATCAGCCAGCCGGGCCCGCAGCACCTTTTCATTGCCCTCCCGCACGATCTCGATGTAATCGGCTGTACCATTGCGGACGGTGATGAATTTGTTCAGCAATCTGCCCTGCTGGTCCCGGACCGGGAAGTAGCGCTGGTGTTCTTTCATGGGAGTGATGATGACTTCATCAGGCAGTTGCAAAAATTCCGCCTCAAAGCTGCCGCACAGGGCAGTGGGATATTCCAGCAGGTAAATGATTTCTTCCAGCAAGTCCGCATCCTCTTCCACCTGCCCCCCTTCCCGGGCGGCCAGGTCCTGAATCTGCTGCCAGACCTGGCGCCGCCGTTCTTCCTGGTCCACCATGACATAGCCTTTTTCCAGCAGCAATTGGCGGTATTCAGAAGCATGGTTGACAGTGAAGGGGCCTGGACCCAGCACCCGGTGGCCATAAGTCAGGCGGCCACTCACCAGGTTTTCCAGCTTAAATTCCAGCACCTGGTCATCCAGCAGACAGAACAGCCAGCGGATAGGCCGGGCAAAACGAAAATCATAATGGGCCCAGCGCATGGGCTTGGGGAAAGAAAGGCCACTGATGAAGGTAGGGGCAAGTTCAGTCATCACCTCAGCGGTACTGCGCCCTTTGATTTCCTTGCGGGCAAAAACATACTCCACCCCGTTCACTTCTTTGATCAGCAGATCAGCCAGGGCTACTCCCTGACTGCGGGCAAAACCTTCCACTGCTTTCGTGGGCTTGCCCTCAGCATCAAAAGCCGCTTTTTTTGCCGGCCCTTTCACTTCTTCGGTCACATCGGCCTGTTTTTCCGGCAGACCGGTGATATTCAACACCAGCCGACGCGGTGTGGCCCAGACCCGGATTTGCTCATAAGTTAATTTCTCTTTATCCAGTGCCTTTTGGGCCAGTTCTTCCAGCTGTTTGATGGCTCCGGGCAAGAATTTGGCCGGTATTTCTTCGGTACCAATTTCCAGTAAAAACTCTTTGGCCATTCCCTTATCCCTCCTGTTTTGCCTGTTTTAACAAAGGATAGCCCAGCCGCTCTCTCTGTTCAATATAAGCCTGAGCGCTGAGACGGGCCAGGTTGCGCACCCGGGCGATGTAACCGGTCCGCTCGGTAACACTGATAGCCCCCCGGGCATCCAGCAGGTTAAAGGTATGAGAACACTTGAGGACATAGTCATAGGCAGGCAGGACAAACCCGGCCTCCAGCACCCGTTTGGCTTCCTGTTCATACATATCGAAAAGGCGGAAGAGCATGTCGGTATCTGCGATTTCAAAGTTATAATGGGAATGTTCCACTTCGCCCTGATGATGGACATCGCCGTAGGTGATGCCATTTACCCATTCGATGTCAAAGACATTGTCCTTTTTCTGAATAAACATAGCCAGGCGTTCCAAACCATAAGTAATCTCTGCGCAAACTGGACGGCAATCAATCCCGCCACACTGCTGGAAGTAGGTAAACTGGGTTACTTCCATGCCATCCAGCCAGACTTCCCAGCCCAGACCCCAGGCTCCCAGGGTGGGACTTTCCCAGTTGTCCTCCACAAAGCGGATATCATGCTGGGCTGGATCAATGCCAATAGCCCGCAAACTGTCCAGATAGATATCCAGCACATTATCAGGGCTGGGTTTGAGGATCACCTGATACTGATAATAATGTTGCAGACGATTGGGGTTTTCCCCATAGCGACCGTCCGTGGGCCGCCGGGAAGGTTCCACATAAGCCACATTCCAGGGTTCAGGTCCTAATGCCCGCAAAAAAGTAGCAGGATTCATAGTACCAGCACCCTTTTCCACATCATAGGGCTGCTGAATGATGCAGTTCTGTTCGGCCCAGAACTTATTGAGGGCCAGGATCATGTCCTGAAAATTCATAGCATCAACCTCCTTGTCAATGAACAAATTCGCCCTTCGGGCGACTTAAACGAGTAAGCCGCAATGCCTACTCTTTTTCTCCTTTATAAACCATGCCTCCAGGACAATAAGGACATTCCAAAATTGGCATT